>JAVHLC010000009.1:10790-135208 GCA_031082315.1 Thermodesulfobacteriota bacterium | reverse complement strand
GTATGGAGCAATACGCCGCAAGGAGGAGCGATCGAAGGCAACGCCGCAGATGATGTCTTGATGGTGATCAGGGTCAACTCTGCCCTTGTATTTTGGCCGCAGAAATAGTAGTAATCGGATGAATTTTAAGGCGAGGTTTAATATAGGCGGACTTGGTTCCGGGCACATAGGCATGACTTTCTATCCGGTAAAGGCTGGGACTCATCTGAAGTATGCGCGGAAACTCCTGGCTGAGGCCATGGAGGCAGAACAGTTGGGGCATGCGACAGAGGAGGTTTTTAAGAGATGCCTGGACGCATCGGAACACGCCTTAAAGTCCATTTTTAATATCACCGGCATTGATATGGAAAAATACAAAGACCTGGAAGATGCGGTGTCCCGGGGGTTAAAGACGGTCTTTGATAAGGCAACACTTAACCAGATAAAGAATTATTATTCAACCCTTAAACTATCCGCCTCTCCAGAGGCGGATGCGTCCGAAGCCATAGAAAAGGCTTCGTTCCTTATAAAAAAGGCTGCGGAATTTGTCCAACCGCAATAAGCGGGGAGGAATTGACTATTATGTCTATTTCGACCAGGATGCATGATTTTATGACCAGGGCCTCGTGGATACGCAGGATGTTCGAGGAAGGACTGGCCTTAAAGGCCCAATATGGCCCTGATAATGTCTATGACTTTAGTCTGGGAAATCCGGACCTTCCGCCGCCGGCCTCTTTCCGTCAATCACTCATGGAGGCCGTCAATAATGAAACACCCAACTGTCACAGCTACATGCCGAACGCCGGTTATACAGAGGCGCGAGAGGCCGTGGCCCGCCATCTATCATCTGAACACGGCCTGTCATTTTCTGCGCAGGATATAATCATGACCTGCGGCGCGGCAGGGGCCTTGAATGTGATCCTTAAGGCCATACTCAATCCGGGAGATGAAGTTATAATCCCGGCCCCCTACTTCGTCGAATATAATTTCTATGTCGATAACCATGGCGGCAAAGCTGTCATAGTCAGGACGAAAGAGGATTTCTCCCTCGACCTCCCGGCTATCGAGGAAGCGATTACCCCTCGTACCAAAGCGGTACTCATTAATTCACCTAATAACCCCACGGGCCAGGTCTATGATCGGGATTCCATCCGGAGACTGGGCGAGCTTTTGGCCGATAAGACGCAAGGCCGGGGCCAGACTATTTATCTTATAGCCGACGAGCCTTACCGCTACATCGTCTATGACGGCATAAAAGCGCCCAGTGTCTTTGCCGCCTACCGGGAGACCATCGTCGCCACCTCACACTCTAAAGACCTCTCCCTCCCCGGAGAACGCATCGGCTATATCGCCGTTCATCCGGAAGGCATGGATAGGGATGACCTCGTATCCGCCATGACCCTGGCCAACCGTATCCTGGGGTTTGTGAATGCGCCGGCCCTGATGCAGCGTGTGGTGGCCGGGCTCCAGGGACAGACCGTGGATGTCTCCATCTATCAAAGGAGGCGGGACATGCTCTGCGAGGCCCTGGCCGGCTATGGTTATCAGTTCCTGAGACCTAAAGGGGCCTTTTATCTCTTTCCCAGATCCCCCCTGCCTGACGATACAGCATTTGTAAAGACCCTCCAGGAAGAAAATATCCTCACCGTGCCGGGCAGCGGCTTTGGATGCCCCGGATATTTCCGCATTGCCTTCTGTGTGCCTGAAAAGACCATCGAGCGGGCGCTCCCGGGTTTTGAGAGGGCTATGGGACGGTATCTGGATAAGTAGTGACCGCTTCATGAAATTGTCACATCCTGCCCATAATCACGTCATATTTTTCCGGCATTATCCCCTCCAAAAATAATCGCAGGAGGTGGTAAATGAAAAATTGTTTAGTGAAAAAGGCCGTTATGATCCTGAGCTTGATGCTGTTTGCCATTACTCTGGAAGGCCCTTTGAGTTATGCGGCAGATCCTTTGCTGGAAAAGCTGAAACAAAAGGGCGTGCTGACCGAAGAGGAGGCAGCGCAAATTGAAAAAGAAAATGAAAAAAAAGAGGCAAAGCTACCCAAAGGCCTCGAAGGAGTAAGCCTTGGCGCCCTGGCCTATATCGATTATTCGGCCGGTAATAGCCTGAGCAGCGGGAGTCAGAGCAGCTACAATCAATTCGCGGTCACGCGCGGTTACATTAATTTCACAAAACAGGTTACCCCCTGGTTTTCCGTACGCGTCACGCCTGATATATTTCAGGAAACCGTAAATGATGGTTCTAAAGCTTATGGTAGCTGGCTGCTCAGGTTCAAGTATTACTACGCCCAGTTCAATCTGGCGGACCTGGGATTGTTTACCAATAATAAAACGGAACTTGGGATGGGCCATATGGCCTGGCTGGATTTCCAGGAACACGTCAATCCCTACCGGTGTCAGGGGACCATGTTTCAGGAAAGATTCGGCAATTTTAACTCATCGGATATCGGCATAGGCATTATGGGTTATTTCGGCGGTGAGATGAACGACGACTATAAGAAGAACGTCACTAAATATTATGCGGGTAAGTATGGCAGCTATCACCTCGGTGTTTACAATGGGAGCGGGTATCATGCCACGGAAAACAACAACGACAAGGCGGTGGAATACCGGGTTACGGTGCGGCCCCTGCCCGATGTGTTGCCCGGTCTGCAATTGAGCTATTTCGGCGTCACCGGAAAAGGTAATAGCGCTACCTACACGGGCAGTAATGCCCCGGACTGGCATATAAATACAGGCTTCATCAGCTACGAGTCCGAATATTTCACGGTTACCGGTGAGGTCTGCCGAAATAAAGGCAATCAGGCCGGGACTTGGCTTACTACCGGCAGCAACCCAAAGACGGTCGAAGGCTATTCCTTGTTCGGGTTCGTGAGGGTTCCGGGCCTGGAAAAACTGAGGGTACACGGCCGTTATGATTACTTTGATCCGAATGTGGATGTCTCAGATGACTCTGCGCGCCTGCTTATCGCCGGGTTGAGTTATGACGTCTACAAGCATAATATGGTCATGGTGAACTACGAACGTTACAATTATGACGTTAACAATAGCAAGGTCGGAGGTCTGGCGAACGCAGACGATTATAAACACAAGGTTCAGTTCGTCTATCAGATAAGTTTCTGATGCAGAAAACAGCCATCGACGCTTGGCAAGATATAAAAATCTTGACAACAGCGCATCCACGGTTTATTTTCGAACCCGTAACAGTCAGTTATAGGTCCCATCGTCTAGCGGCCTAGGACATCGGCCTCTCACGCCGAAAACACGGGTTCGAGTCCCGTTGGGATCACCAGAAAACATAACCCCTTGACTTTACTTAATAGAGTCAAGGGGTTTATTTTTTCTCTCCAACTCTTAAGGTATTACTTATTCTCCTTTGCCGTATTATGATCGAGGCTGCGATAGAACGTCTTGACCATAACTGAGGAGATATGCTGGTGGGATATCATGGATAAGATACGAGGATTGACCGACGACTTAACCAGTCGTTCATAAAGATTGGTATTTACAAGTTTATTAAATAGGTTCGTAAGGATCAACTCCTGGTGTCGTTATCATTCGCTCTCTCAAGGCCTCCGGCACGCGGTACGCATATCCATCTATTGTACTTTTCGGCACTTTCTACTGATAAGATGAATAATTTGTGTTCGTTCGGATCGCCCAAAGGGCGGTTAGACAGTATCCAGAGCCGATATACGCACTTGGTGAAAAAAAGCTGGCTTTTTCATGCGTTGTTATGTATAGTAACAAATTCCTATCAGGAGTAACGTTTCGTCTCTGACCTTCCCCGCTGTTCTTTACCGCAGGTTTTCTGGTTGGCGACGTCCATGCCGTTGGCTTACAACGGCTTGGGGAACCTGGCGGTAATCCCTGCCACAAACTGCCCAGCAAAACGGTTTATCCTTGGTAATTTTTATTCCGCCTGTGGCGGGCGGAGAAGGGTATTACTTTGTCGTTTCAAAGATTCAATCTCGATCCACGTTTGTTGCGCGCTGTCGCAGCAAGCGGTTACACCATTCCCACTGAGATCCAGAGCCAGGCTATTCCGGTAGCCATGGAAGGCCGCGACCTGATGGCCTCGGCACAGACCGGTACGGGAAAGACAGCGGTGTTTGTACTGGCTGCGCTCCAACGGCTGGTCACGCCTCCGACGATTCGGGGCCGTGGCGCGCGGGTGCTGGTGCTTACGCCAACCCGGGAACTGGCGCTTCAGGTCACCCAGACTGTCCATCAACTCGGTCGTTTCACCCAACCACGGGCCGGCGCTATTGTTGGCGGTGTCCCCTACGACGCTCAGGAAAAATTGCTCCGCATGCCTCTGGATTTTCTTGTCGCTACCCCGGGTCGTCTTCTTGACCACATGCAGCGCGGTCGGGTGGATTTTTCCCGCGTAGAGCTCTTTGTTCTGGATGAGGCCGACCGGATGCTCGATATGGGCTTCATCGATGATGTGGAACGTATTGCCTCGACAGTCCCTAAGTCCCGGCAGACAATGCTGTTCTCGGCAACGCTTGAGGGCGGCGTACAGCGTATCGCCCCCCGGCTCCTCCGGGACCCGGCGCGCATCGAATTGGCGCGGGTGAAGGAGAGGCATGCCTCCATCGAACAGCGGATGCACTGCGCCGATGGTCTTGGGCATAAACAGGCCCTGCTCGCTCATCTGCTTGGCGACCGGGAGGTTTCACAGGCCATTGTCTTTACTGCGACCAAGAGGGGCGCCGAACAAGTGGCGGCGATTCTTGCCGCCCAGGGACATGCCTGCGCCGCCCTTCACGGCGACATGAGTCAGGGCGCGCGCAACCGCACCATGGAACGTATGCGGCGTGGAGGAGTGAGGGTTCTGGTGGCTACCGACGTGGCCGCACGCGGTCTGGACATCAGGAGCGTGAGCCATGTCATTAATTTCGACTTGCCCATGAGGGCGGAGGACTATGTCCACCGTATCGGGCGGACCGGCCGTTGCGGGTCATCGGGAATTGCCGTATCCCTGGTCAGTCCCCAGGACAGGGACAAGCTGGCGTGCATCGAACATTACACGGGCCAGCACCTGGACCGGCTGGTGATTCCGGGTCTGGAGCCGGTTATCCCGGAACCGCGCAAAGGCCAGGGGGCTAACTGCGGCCGCGCCTTTAAAGCGCAGGGCACACGCAGAAGCTATAGAACGTCCGGGCGCTTCGCGCAAAAGGCGAAGTCCCGGCATTAAGGCCGGGCGTGACGCGCCGAAAAAATCGATTGAAACACTCATCCGCCTTGCGGCGGACAAAGAACAATGAAAACAATTCCCCGGCCCCCTTTTTTTGATGAAGAGGGGGTACGGGGATTTTCAGGTGAACATGCATAGCGAGCGCATTCCCGCTGCTTGCAGCGGGGAGCTTCAAAACCAAAAGCGGTAATTCCCCCCGGCTGAAATCTGCAATCTTGACCGTCCACTCGCCCTCCGAACAGGATGACCGGCTTTCCCGGTAATTTTTGCTTGTACATCATAATTATTGAGTGCTAATATTATAATTATACGCTCTGCGTTCATTCGGCGTCTCCTGCGGGATTCTCAAGAAGTAATCGGGCGCGTGTTGTACGCCTGTCTCCGACCGTTGCCTCCGGGGTTTGACACGGTATTCCTCTTCTTTCTGCGTTACAGCGGTTTACGCCAGTCTATAGTCTGCTCAAACAGCTTATTTTCTGTCTTGCTATGCAGCGGTGCGTTTCAAGATGTGTGTCGGGAAGCCGTCAAACTTTGATTTTTTACGAGATCATCAGTCTTGAGATAAAATGCTTATGAAGGCAGCGAAAGCCAAAGAAATCCTTCAGGCCGTCCTGGCCCAGGCCGGTATCGTCATAGACGGCAACGGAGATTCTGATGTTCGGGTCAGGGATGGACGTTTCTATGAGCGGGCGCTTGCCCGCGGGGCTTTGGGCGTGGGCGAGGCCTATATGGACGGCTGGTGGGAGACGGACAGGCTGGATGTCCTGGCAGAAAAGGCGTTATTGAAGGACATAGAGTTTAGTATAAATGATCTCAGCCTGGCCAGCAGGGCGGCGCTCGCATGGGGATGCCTTTCGGCCCGGGTTCTTAATCAGCAGAACGAGAGACGCTGCCTCTGTGCCGCTGCCCATTATAATCTGGATAACGAGCTGTTTCGCGCCATGCTCGATAAACGGATGGTCTATAGTTGCGCTTATTGGAAAAACGCAAGGACATTAGACGAGGCCCAGGAAGCCAAACTGGAACTGGTTTGCAGGAAACTCTATCTGCGTCCGGGCATGCGGGTTTTGGATATTGGCTGCGGGTGGGGCAGCTTTGCCAGGTTCGCTGCTGAGAACTACGGTGTTTCAGTCGTGGGGATAACTATCTCCCGGGAACAAAGTTCGCTGGCCGAAAAAATGTGCGCCGGATTACCGGTCCAGATCAGGTTGCAGGACTATCGTGCGCTCGGCAGCGACGGCGCCTTTGATGCCGCAGTTTCACTGGGGATGCTGGAACATGTCGGCTTCAGGAATTACCGCAGGTACATGAGCGTTGTCAAACGCAATCTCAGGCCGGGCGCACTCTTTCTCATACAAACCATTGGCGGTAACATTTCCGTAACCGATATCGACGCCTGGCTCAACAAGTATATCTTCCCCCGCGCCATGTTACCCTCCGTATCCCAGATTGCCGGGGCGTGCGAAGGGATATTTGTGATCGAAGATTGGCACAATTTTGGGCCTGACTACGACAAGACGTTGATGGCCTGGTTTCAAAACTTCGATAAAAACTGGAACAAGTTTCACGGGAAATATGGGGAGACATTCTATCGAATGTGGAAGTACTACCTTCTCACCTGCGCAGGGGCGTTCAGGGCCAGAAAGAACCAGCTTTGGCAGGTTGTGCTCTCTGATTCCGGGGTCAGGGGAGGCTATGTGCCTGTCCGGTAATAGCCGGAGGGCCGGTTTGCCTTGCCTCCGGACGCTTTGGCCCTACCCCTCAGAGGGGTGGATTAGTCGTCGCATACGTTTGGTCTGACCGCGCCGCTGTTTTGTTTCTATGCGGCGTCTCCGTGACGCAAAAGGGGCCATGGTCTTACGGCGAGGCTTCGGTATCTCTGCCGCTCTGTGGATCAGCGCTGCCAGTCGATCGATTGCGTCCTGGCGATTTCGTTCTTGTGTGCGGAAGCGTCGAGCCTCGATAATGAGCGTACCGGACTCAGTGACCTTCTTCCCGGCGATGCGCAGCAGCCGCTCACGAATCTCGGGCGGAAGTGAAGGGGAGCCGGTTACGTCGAAACGGAGCTGAACGGCAGTCGCTACCTTGTTTACGTTCTGCCCGCCGGGTCCGGAGGCGCGCACAAACCTGAAGTGAAGCTCGTTATCGTCCAGCATAATTTTTGACGAGACCCGAATCATATCTTACTCCGCTTACTCACGACAGGCTTGTCTTCCCCAGACGTCTCGAGGATATAACACTTTAGGTTTTTGAAAAATATGCCATAGACAAGGCGCTATAAGGTCCAAAATCCCCCTCAATCCCCCTTTTCCAAAGGGGGAAGTGGTTCTCCTCCCTTTGAAAAAGGGAGGTCGGGAGGGATTTAAAAATACTTTTTCAAACAGCTAAACTTGGTACTCGATGATTATGCGACACGTAACGGAACTAACGTGACTGCGCTCCCACTTATCCATAACACGCCCAACCGGCTGGCGTCAGGCGCATTGACTGCTTAAGCTACCCGCCTTACAACAATGGAACAGACGTGTCGCTCAATTATGAGAACGTTCTGTCGAACAATTCGGCGATTGCTTTTTTGCCGTTCTCTTCGAGAAAGCGCGTCCCTGTTCCTGCGAAATGAACATGGGTGATGACCGGCTCATTTCCCCTCTCGCGCTCAACCCAGTCTGTCTGAGTCCAACTGAACCACGCATTACGTTTCTGATCGAATACGTACAATGGTTTGTTGCATAATTTGGCGAACTCAGCGCCCCATCCTGTGCCGCCCTTTACGGTTTTGTCCTCCAGTATCTCTCCAACCACGTAAATTTCCTGTCCGCTGTTAATCTGATACCAGATGCTTTGCAGAATTTTGCGAAAAGTCGGGCTGCTGGTGTAGCGGCGATTCATCAGCCGCGAAACGTATTCCAGGCTCACGTCCCCATTTTTTAGCTCTTCGTGGTTCAGTACCCGCAAGCCTCGTTGGCGAACGATGTTGTGTCCTTCAAATGTGAAGTTCACTTCTTCAATTCCAAAACGCTCCGCATTCGCCCCAAATTCCGCCTCAGCCCCTTTAACGCCGCCACTAAACAGAATAAAACCTTCCTTCTTCATGCTCGTTCCTTTCTTCAAATCCTGTGTTGTTATTTGTGCGCTGAATGAAGCATGGGTGTGGCTTCACACAACTCAATTTATAACTTACCATGCCAGGGTTGATTCTTGGAAGGATTTTTCGCGGCGCAGGTCATACTTTATTCGATAATCATAAGAATATATAGGATAGGGACGTTGTGCATAACCCCTCACTCCGTCTTCTATCCAACCGCTTGCACCATATCGGCGAGATTTACTCCTTTTGCACCTTTTTCAAATCAAAAGAAAAGCAACGTAGGGAACAACGTTACTCTCTTACTCCCTCTCAAAAAGAGGTAGGGAGAACATTTCTCTATAAATGGAAACGATTTTCCACTGAGTGGGTATTTTGGTTCTCTTTTTTTATTGTCTTGATGCTCCTCCACTATACCCCGTAAAATCATAACAGTCGGATATAACGGATATTTTTCTTTTTTAAAATTATCCCGTAGGTTACGGCACGGGTTTTGCTTTTGTCTAGCCAGACAGGATAGAATAGAAAGGAATGGCTTCGGCTCATAAATTAAAGATTTAGCCCAAAAATGCCGATAAAAACAATAAGCCAGAGTGCGGAAATTTGGTCTCTGGCTAGTGTATTTTGCCCAATTTTACTAGACAATGAAACTTATATGTGCTACGAGAACAAAAGAAAAATTTTTGCCATTAATAAGGTCGGGTATGAAAATTTAGCCCTGCTTCGGGGTGGAAATGTACGGAAGCATGGGAAATGGTAACGAATGTAGTACAACGGTCTAGTCTAAGAATATGCCTACAGCAGATAACCGCGCTGTCAGCTACGCTGGTTCTTTTCTTGATACTGTCCATCCCGATGACCTCTCTTGCCGCAATTACCGGTCCTTGTGTTAACTGCCATACCATGCACAACAGCCAAGATGGTTCAGCTATGGCTACGTATGGTGCTGATGGCAAGCCTTGGAAAGGCACCGGCCCCCTTCCGGCACTTACTAGGGGTACGTGTCTGGGCTGCCATGGTTATGGTGGAGCGCAAAAGATTGCAACTATAGGCGGGAGCGAGATACCTCAGGTCTACCATACGGATGGCTTAGACCTGGCAGGCGGGAATTTTGCCTATATCCTCGGAGCCAAAGGCAGCGGCGCATCGGATGCCAAGGGACACAATGTAAAGGACATTGGTGATGCGGATGCAACTTTGAATGCTCCCCCGGGTCTTTTACCTGAGAGTGGCCATAATATGATAATCACAGATACAAATCTCACGTGTACCGGATACATTGGTTGCCATGGTACGCGCAGTGGTTCATTCCCAGGGATAGCGGGGATAAAGGGCGCTCACCATCAAAATGTAGATGGAAAGTGCGATACGGCAGATACGGTGGCAAATAGCTATCGGTTCCTATTGGGCGTGAAGGGTCTTGAGAATAACGGGACATATAAATGGCAGAATTATAATGCTGATCATCATAACGAGTACTTCGGGGCAACCACCCCTATGATTGTGAGTTGTGCCAATAGCTGTCATTTAGGTCCTAGTGGTGCTGCAAAACCTCCTAACAACACCATAAGCGGATTTTGTGCTACATGCCACGGGCGATTTCATGACCCGACTGAGATAGGAGGCACTTCCTCACCATTTAAGAGGCACCCCAGTGATATAGTTTTGCCTAGCGATGTTAATAAAGAATACAAAGACTATACAAGTTACAGTGTAGAGGCCCCGGTTGGCAGGACAATAGTCCCTGACTCTCCAAGTAGTACTGTTACGCCGGGAACAGATGTTGTCACGTGTCTTTCCTGCCACGCCGCCCATGCCACGAACTACCCTGACATGCTAAGGTGGGACTACACAACTATGATTGCAGGCGGGGGATCTAATACTACCGGATGCTTTACCTGCCATACGCAGAAAGACAATCTATAACTATAATAAAGCTTGTATCCGGAGTGAAGCGTAGTGGAATTCCGGATAAAATCAAGTCGAACGAAGCCGCCGGGATAACGCGCGGATAGTTGTAAATGCCTTTTCCACTGTTTTTTTCACATCCGGGTTGACAAGACAACAGGTAGCCGGGGAGAGCATACTTCTGGACAGAAGAAATGCACGGTCAATACCGGCGTTAACGAGGGCAGGAGCGGACTGGCGGGACTTGCGGACACGATCATGGTATTGGACGGACGACTGGAATCATCTTACAGCCCCGTTCAAACATGGAAAAAGCCCACACTATCCTTCGGATCCATCCCCCTCTCAGCCCACTCCCACTCGTAGCCCACGCTGTGCGTCATAGCCAAAATACCGCCCACGGCCTGCTCTTTTCTTTCATGGGTATGTCCGTAGAGGACAACTCTGACCTTGGAAGAAGCCCTTATAATCTCTGCCGTTTTGGTGTTCCCGGTGAAGGCGTTAAGGAAATCCCACGAAGGATCATTCTTGTATGTAAGTAGCTCCCGAAAAGGCACGTGGTGGAGCACGACCACGATGTGATCAACGGCATCCTCTACTTTGGCGATCTGTCTTTTCAGGGATTCGTTCATTATGCCGGCCACCTCGGCGTCTTCCATGGAACTCCAGTTGCAATAGACGGCATCCATCCAGCGCCTACCCCCGAATTTTTTCGTCTTATAGGCGTTTTCAAGAATTTCTCCGTTTAGACCTTCGTTTCGGAAGGAATAGTCGTACCAACCGCACGTCCCTACGAACCCCACATTCCCTGTTACATAGGGCTCAAACCCTAAGTAAATAAACCCATTCTCTTTTGCCAGCTTAGGCAGAGTGTAACGATATTTTTCTATGCTGTTTCCCTCTTCGTTCTCCACCCAGAGGTCGTGGTTACCAGCCACGACCAACTTCGGGCACGTTAGCCGGCCATATTTTTTTAAAGTCCCTTCGAAATGCCGCTGATCGGCAGAGACGTCTCCGCAGACAATAAAAATATCCGGAGATTCCCTGAGTAGAATCGGCACCTGAATCTCCGGAACCCTTTCGTTTTCAGGAGAAACGTCGGCGTGGATATCGGAGGTAAAAGCGATTTTCATTCAAAAACAGGGCTGTTATTTCTTCTCGGCCTTGGCTGTCGCTTTTTGGGCGGTAGCCTTCTTGGCCGCGGGCTTAGATGTAGTTTTTGTTGTCTTTGCCATTTTACTCTTCCATACCTTGCATATAACTTGACGGGTGCTGCCTGAAAACAGGCAGACTCATCTGCTATAGGCTTTTTCGAACCCCTCTCCCTTGAGAGGCTGTGTCGCGATGACAAATAATAATTATGACACAGTCCCACCGGGGGAGGGGAGTTCTGACTTTTTACAAGATTATCAATTTGTATAGAAATTACAGCCGGATTTCAATATAAATATGCCGCAAGAATATCTTTCCGATAAAACAGCCACAGGCGGCTTTAATTGACTTTGTTTGTGGATGGTGGTAATAAAAAAGCGCTTTTTTGAGCGTAGGGAGCTAACTGATGGACTTTCAGACCTTGATTTTTTCGTTGCAGCAGTTCTGGTCAGACCAGGGCTGTGTGATCCAGCAGCCTATAGATATTGAGGTTGGGGCGGGGACCTTTCATCCCGCCACATTTCTCCGGGTCCTGGGGCCGGATCCCTGGAAGGTGGCCTATGTCGAGCCGTCCAGGCGTCCGGCGGACGGCCGCTATGGCGAGAATCCCAACCGCCTCCAGCATTACTATCAGTTTCAGGTAGTCATCAAGCCCTCCCCGTTGGAGATTCAGGACATCTATCTGAAGAGTTTAGAGGCCCTGGGGCTGAATCCTAAGGAGCACGACATCCGTTTTGTAGAGGACGACTGGGAATCGCCGACCCTGGGGGCCTGGGGCCTGGGCTGGGAGGTGTGGCTGGACGGCATGGAGGTTACTCAATTTACTTACTTCCAGCAGGTAGGGGGTATAGACCTCCAGCCCGTTTCTGTAGAAATTACCTATGGGCTGGAGAGGCTGGCCATGTATCTCCAGGGCATAGACAATGTCTATGATATCGCCTGGAGGAACGGGGTCAAGTACGGCTATATCCACCGCCGCACTGAATATGAATTTTCCAGATATAATTTTGAGGAAGCCGATATCCGGATGCTCCTGAAACTATTCGACACCTATGAGGCAGAGGCCCTTCGCCTGGTTGATAAGGATTTGGTCTTGCCTGCCTATGAATATTGTTTGAAGTGTTCGCATACCTTCAACCTTCTTGAGGCCCGCAAGGCCATCAGCGTCACAGAGAGGACGCATTTCATCGCCCGTGTGAGGAATCTGACCAGGGCCGTGGCTGAAAAATATGCCGGTCCGACATAACTGGTTTTCGTCCGGAAACCTTAGGGTTCCGGACGAAGCGATCAGCAGTCAGCTATCAGCTTTCAGCTTAATGTTTTGTTTTCATAGATTTTTGCTGACAGCTAATCGCTGATCGCTGAAAGCGTGAAGCCGGAAACGATAGTTTCCGGATGAACATTGATTAAATTGGAGTCATAGTATGGTTCACGAATTGCTCCTGGAAATCGGGACAGAAGAACTCCCGGCCGGCTTTATTCCTGATGCCCTGGCCCAGATGAAGGATATAGCCGCCCGTCTATTAAGTGAAAAAAACATCTCCTTCGGGGACGTAAACGCTCTGGGGACTCCGCGGCGCCTGGCCCTGGTTGTATCCGACCTGGCCGACCGTCAGCCCGACCAGTCCAGGGAGATTACCGGCCCGCCCAGGCGGGTGGCCTTTGACGCTAACGGCAACCCTACCCCGGCCGCCATAGGTTTTGCCCGGTCTCAAGGGGTGGATGTCTCCGCCCTCACCACGATCCAGACCCCCAAGGGGGAATATCTGCTCATAAAGAAAGACGAAAAGGGGGAGGAGACGGCTGTTCTCCTGAAGGCCCTTTTGCCGGAAATCTGCCGCACCATTTCATTTCCCAAGTCCATGCGCTGGGGTTCGGAGACGATAAGTTTCGCGCGGCCTATCCACTGGATACTGGCTGTCTATGGTGGAGCGGTTATCCCTTTCAATTTTGGTTCGATCAAAAGCAACAGGTCCACCTATGGCCATCGCTTCACAGCGCCTGACCCCGTAGAGGTCACGGATTTTGCCGACTATAAAGACAAACTCTCCCGGTCCGGCGTAATCGTCGATCCTGAGGAACGCAAGTCGATGATTATAAATGGGATAACTCAGGCGGCGGCCGCAGCCGGGGGCCAGGTTTTGCCGGACGAAGGCCTTTTAAACACCGTCACTAACCTGGTGGAGTATCCGGCCGCGGTCTGCGGCTCCTTTGCCGCGGAATATCTCTCTCTCCCCAGGCCCGTGCTCATAGCCGCCATGCGGGAACATCAGAAATATTTTGCGGTGGTCAATGCCGAGGGGGAACTTCTCCCCTATTTTATTGCGGTCAACAATACCCCTGTCGCCAACCCGGCTATGATTACCAGGGGCCATGAAAGGGTCTTGAGGGCCAGGCTCCAGGACGCCGGCTTCTTCTTCGCCGAAGACCGGAAAGAGTCCCTGGCCGCCCGGACTGAGAGATTAAAAGGGGTTATTTTCCACTCCAAGCTCGGCACTTCCTATGAAAAGGTCATGCGCATCAAGGAACTGGCGATCTTTCTGGCCGAAAAGATTTGCCCGGACAGATTGGCTGAGGTGGAAAGGGCAGCCTACCTCTGCAAGGCCGACCTGCTCACGGCCATGGTGGGCGAATTCCCCACCCTGCAGGGGATAATGGGCCGTGAATACGCCCTCCTCTCCGGCGAGAAAAAGGAGGTGGCTGAGGCCATCCTCGAACATTACCGGCCCGCCTTTGCCGGTGATGCCCTTCCGGCCGGGCAGATAGGCTGCATCCTCAGTATCGCAGACAAAATGGACACCATAGCCGGCTGCTTCGGCATCGGGCTGACGCCCTCGGGCACGGCCGATCCCTATGCCCTGCGCCGGCAGGCCCTGGCTATATTGCACATTATCCTGGGCCGTTCGTTCGATGTCTCTCTGAAGGAATTGATAGCCCGCAGCACGACCCTCCTGGCCGGGAAGATTACCGGGGATATAGATAAAACCGGGGAAGATGTCCTTTCCTTTTTCCGAACGCGTTATCAGCATCTTTTAAGCGCCCAGGCGGATGCAGACGTCATAGAGGCCGTCACATCTCTCCACTTTGACCGTCTCCGGGAGACCCAGGGCAGGATAGAGGCCCTGCAGCAATTCAAATCGCGGCCTGAATTCCAGGACCTTTCGACCTCCTGCAAGCGGGCAGTGAACATCTCACGTGACAATGAAGAAACAGACATTGATCCCGGCCTTTTTGTCCATCCGGCGGAGAGCCGCCTCTATACCGGCTATGGTCAAATAAATGAGAAGGTCCGGGAACAGATGGAAAGGCGTGACTACCTGCGTGCATTACAGGAGACCGCCGGGCTGAAAAAGTCCATAGATGAGTTCTTTGATGCCGTCATGGTCATGGATAAGGACGAACGGCTGCGCCGCAACAGGCTGAACCTCCTTACTCTCATCACAAATTTGTTTAAGAACATCGCTGACTTTGGTAAATTGCAATCCGCGTCGTGACCCTATAGCAGCCTACCCAATATGTAGTATATAGCCGTTGAGGCTATACCTTCTATTGTACTTTATCCTTTACAGTTTGCCGCATATTTGCTAATATGTAAAATTAAGGTAATGTGTCATATATCCGGCCTGGGTACAGGCAATCAACAGCCGAAGGCGGGTGCTTATCGATGAAAATAAATCGTGTGGAGATGTTTGGATTTAAATCCTTTGTCAACAAGACGAGTGTCTCCTTTAGCGAAGGCATTGCCGCTATTATTGGTCCGAATGGTTGTGGCAAGAGCAATATCGTCGATGCCATACGCTGGGTTTTAGGCGAGCAGAGTCCAAGGCAGCTCCGGGGAAATGCCATGGAGGACGTCATCTTTGCGGGCAGCGAAAGCCGGGCCCCTTTAGGGGTGGCGGAAGTAACCATAACCCTGGCCAATGGCAACGGCACCGCCCCCCCGCCCTTTGAAAATATGAGCGAGATCGCCGTAACCCGCCGCCTTTATCGTTCCGGAGAGAGCGAATACCTGATAAATAAGGCCCCTTGCCGGTTGAAAGACATCGTCTATCTCTTCATGGACACCGGCGTGGGGACAAAGGCCTATTCCATTATCGATCAGGGGCAGATCGGGAGCTTTGTAGAGGCCAAGCCGGGAGAAAGAAGGATACTGGTAGAAGAGGTGGCGGGAATCAGTAAGTTTAAATTCAAGAAAGACGAGGCCCTTCGAAAGATAGAGCACACCAGGCAAAACCTCCTGCGCCTTGAAGATATCCTGGGCGAGGTAAAAAGGCAGATGAACAGCCTGCACAGGCAGGCCAAAAAGGCAGATCGATACCTGGAGCTTAAGCAGAATCTAAAGGGGCTGGAGCTATTCCTGGCCTCTGCCGACTATGCGAAGTGGCAGGATATCCTCACCCGGAAGGAGGAGGTTATAACGCTTGAGAGTGAGAAGGAAAATGCCCTGGCCGCCCGGATAGCGCAGTTGGAATTAAATGCGGAGGAGCTGGAGCTGGCGAGCCTGGAGCAGGAAAAACTCATTGAAGAGCAGAGGAGCAAGGCGCATCATTTAGAAAAACTCATTCAGGACACAAAAAATCGTATTGAATACCTTAATCATAGCCTGGAGGAGATAAGTCGCCATCTGGCCGAGACAGCCCAGGGCCTGGAACGCGAAGAGCAGCACAAAAAGGAGATCGCTGCGCAGAAAGAGAGATGCATAAAGGAGGCCGAGTCGCTAAACAGCAAGGTGGCGGAAAGGCATACGGAGCTTGCCGGGGCGGAAAAGCGCTTGCAAGAACTGCGTGCAGAGCAAAGGGCCATACTGGATGAGCTTGAAGATCACAAGATGGAGATGGTCGGCCTTCTTTCCCGTGAAACCCACCACCGAAACCGGATACGAACCATAGAGCAAACCCTGGCCGCTCTGAATCAAAAGCGCCAGAGAAATCAGGAGGATCGCCGGGAGGTCGCATCCGCCCGGGAGATAACCCGTCAGGAACGCGCGGACAGGGCTAATGAACAGGCAGAATTAGAAGGGGAGATTAATGCCATACCCCCCTTTATTTCCGATCTGAAGGTCCGGGAAGAGACTCTGGGAGAAAGGCTTCAGGCCCTGCAAAAAAAACTGCGGGAGATTACGCAGGCCCATACCCAAAAAACGGCCAAACTGGATCTCCTGAAAAACCTGCAAACCAACCTGGAGGGTATCCCGGCGGGAACCAGGGCCTTGCTCCATAATAATCAAGGCGGCCCCGGGATACAGGGGCTTCTGGCCGACTTCCTGGAGACTGAACCCGGGCTTGCCATGGCCGTAGAATCTGTCCTGGGTAGCAAACTGCAGTCGCTGGTGGTGGAAGATCTGAATCAGGCTATTGAGGCCATAACCTGTCTGAAAGACCGGGAAGGCGGACGGAGCGGGTTCCTCAGCCTTGCCGGGGAAGAGGCCGTTGCGCCACCGGAGCTGGGTCATTTGCTCGTTCACCGGATCAAGGTCCTTCCACCTTACCATAACCTGGTCAGGCAGTTACTGAGGGATGTCTATTGGTTTGAAACCATTCAGGAGGCCCGGACGTTCTGGGAAGGTCGGGGCGGTCAATGTACGGTAGTCACACGCGATGGAGACATGATAGATCAATCCGGCTTTATCGAAGGCGGCAGCCGCCAGGGAGCGCCCGCCGGGTTCTTCTCACGCAAAGAAGAGATACGGCAATTGACCGGGGAAGTGGATGAGTTGCGAAGCGCCATAGAGGAGACGAAAAAAGACTTTAAAGAGGCGGAAACCAACCTTGCTGATATACAGACCGAACGAAGACAGAAAGAAGGGGAGCTGGCGCAAAAGCAATTCGAGCAGCGCCTCAAAAAGCAGAAATTGGAACAACTGGCGCAGACGGAGGAGATACATAAAAAGAGACTGACCCTTTTAGAGCAGGAAGAGGTTGAATTTGACCGGGAAGGGGCCGCGCTTACGCAGGAACTTGCAGAGGTCAGGGAAGAGCTTGAGAAAATGCAGTCTGCAAAGTCCTCGCTCCAGGCGGAGATAGACCTTCGGGAAAATGATGCGGCGGCCATGGAGAGCGAGATGGAAGGCAGCCATGTCCATGTTACAGAGGCCAAAATGGAACTGACTGCCCTAAAGGAAAAAATCCGTCATCTGGAATCCGAAGCAGGCCGCCTCGGTCAGGAATATGAAAGGCTGAGTGCGCTGGGTCAAAGATTGCAGGCTAAGATGGAAGAGTTTGTCGGTCAGCAGGACAAAATAACCGGAGAGATCGCCGGCGCCGAAGGCAGCCTGACCGTCGATACGCAAAAACAACAGGAAGCGGGTGCATTGTTACAGGATTACCTCCAGCAACATCAGCAAAAAAGAGAGTCCCTCATGCAAATTCAGGTCGCATTAAAGGCCGGGCAAAAGGACTTAAAGGAGGTTCAGACCGGCCTGAATTCCCTCTCGGTCGCGAAGACAGAGGCACAGTTGAATATACGGCATCTTGAAGACAAGATACACGAGACCTATCATATCTCTTTGCGGGAAGAATATTCTGCTCATGCAGATTCAGCGCTTTCTACAGACGAAGCCTCGTCCGAGGCGCAGACAATCAGGGAAGATATCGCCAGGATCGGAGAGGTAAACCTGACTGCCATCCAGGAGTATAAGGAGCTGGAGGAACGGCACGACTTCCTCTCCACCCAACAACAGGACCTTGTCTCCTCTATCCAGTCCCTGGAACAGGCCATCCAGAAGATAAACCGGACCTCAAAAGAGCGCGTCTATGAGGCTATCAAGGCCATAAATGAAAAGCTTTCCCTTACATTCCCTACGCTCTTCGGAGGCGGCCAGGCTGAGCTTGAATTGACCGACCCGGATGACCCGTTAGGCGCCGGTATTGAACTATATGTCCAGCTCCCGGGCAAAAAACTGACCAATCTCAACCTGCTCTCCGGCGGCGAAAAGGCCCTGGCCACCCTCGCCTTACTCTTTGCGGTCTATATGGTCAAACCCAGCCCGTTCTGCCTCCTTGATGAGGTGGATGCCCCGCTGGATGAGGCCAATACAGAGCGCTTCAACAGTATGCTCAAAGAGATCGGGAGAGAGGCCCAGATCATACTCATCACCCATAATCAGAAGGTTATGGAGGCAGCCGACGTCCTCTACGGTGTGACCATGGAGGAGAAAGGCATATCAAAGCTGCTCTCGGTACGTTTAAACTAGTTCCCATCCGGAAACTCAACGTTTCCGGATGGAGCAGTCAGCAGTCAGCTATCGGCATGAAGCCGGTCTACCGTTCACTGTTGACTGTTTACCGAAAGAAAATGTCGGATAACGGATAACGGATAACAAACATGCTGACGGCTGACAGCTGATAGCTGAAAGCCTGAATCCGGATGAACACTAATCTAAGAAAGGCCTAATTCACCATGTTCAAATGGTTTCTAAAGAATAAAGAAAAACCGGTAGAAAAGACGGAGGAAGAGCGCGGCCTTTTTCAGCGCCTTAAAGACCAGATAGCCAGGACCAGGGAATCCTTTGTCAAACAGGTGGACAGACTCTTCCTGGGTAAGAAGGAGATTGACGCCGATCTCCTGGACAGTCTGGAAGAGATATTGATCACCGCAGACCTTGGTGTGTCCACTGCTACCGGACTCATAGAGCGCATCCGGGAGAAGGTAAAGCGCAAAGAACTCTCCGATGCCTTTGCCCTTAAAAATTATCTCCGGGAAGAGATCCTCACCTTACTGCGTTCTCCGCAAAAAGAAGGGGAAGAGATCACGGCAAGCCCGTTTGTCATACTCGTTATAGGGGTAAACGGCACAGGAAAGACCACTACCATCGGGAAACTAGCCCACAGATTCAAAGGCCTGGGGCAGAACGTCATGCTTGTGGCGGCGGACACCTTTCGCGCCGCGGCCATTGAACAACTGGAGATATGGAGCAAGCGGGCCGGTACCGATTTTATTAAACAGAAAAGCGGTTCCGATCCTTCTGCGGTAGTTTATGATGCCTTGGAGGCCGCACAATCCCGGAAAACAGACGTAATGATTATAGACACGGCGGGGCGGCTGCACACCAAAGCAAATCTCATGGAGGAACTGAAAAAGGTACAAAGGGTTATTCAGAAAAAAATGCCCGGAGCGCCTCATGAAATCCTCTTGGTGCTGGATGCCACCACCGGTCAGAATGCCATCTCCCAGGCAAAGCTATTTAACAGCGCCCTGGGTGTTACCGGCATGGTCTTGACAAAACTGGATGGTACCGCCAAAGGAGGGGTTGTGGTGGGCATTAGCAATGAACTCAATATCCCGATCCGTTTTATCGGCATCGGAGAGAAGATAGAAGACTTGAGGGAATTCGACCCGGACACCTTTGTCAGTGCCTTATTCGACTAACCTGCCTAATACCTTACAATAAGCGTCAAATACCGCCCGGCTGAAGAGTACAAAGCGAACCGTGTTGATCTCCGGGTGCCCTTTTAGGTAGCTGATAACTGTGGTCAAGGCAATCTCCGCGGCCTCGTCCACCGGATAACCGTACGCCCCGGTGCTTAGGGAGGGGAAGGACAGGCTTTTAAGTCCATAGCGGGAGGCCAGACGCAGGCTTTCCCGGTAGGCGCCGGCCAGAAGCTGAGGCTCATGTTTGGCGCCTCCCATATAGATGGGGCCCACGGCGTGAATTACAAACCTGGCCTTAAGATTACCGGCAGTGGTAATTACGGCCTGCCCGGTCGGACAGCCGCCGATAATCCGGCATTCTGCCATAATTTTCGGGCCGCCGGCCCGATGTATGGCCCCATCCACTCCACCCCCGCCGGCCAGGCGGTCATTGGCCGCATTTACCAGCGCCTCGGTCTCTTCGCTTGTGATGTCCCCTTCCACCAAGACCAGCGTGGATTTATTAACAGGCACCTTCACGGCAGCACTTCCTTTCTATTCGTATCCGGGCTAATTCCTGCGCGCTTTTTGACCAGGAAAAACAGCCTTCCCGTGTGTTTGAGGTTACCGGCGGCCGCCTCTGCATAAGGACCTGAACCCCAGAAGATATCCACACGCCCCGGTCCCTTTATGGCCCCTCCGGTATCCTGGTTCAGGACAAGGCGTGTAAATGGCATCCATCTTTCGATGCCGCCATTATTATCCAACGCCGGTTTTTCGGCTATTATCAGGGCAATAGCCCCACGTGGAAGTATCCGGGAATCCGTGGCAATCGAACGCCCTGGTGTCAGTATCTCGCCCAAACAGCCGCGCGGTCCATCCTCCGCCAACTGGAAGAATACATAACTTTCATTATAGCATAAAATTCTCTCCTGTTCCTCCGGATATTTCTTCAGATAATCCTTCAGGCTGAACAGGGACACCTCTGAAGGCTCCATCTTGCCTTCTTCGATGAACAGGTTGCCGATGCTGCGGTACGGGCGCCCGTTTTTGGCCTGATACTGGGCAAACAGCGATTTGCCGTCTTCCAGTTCAATACGTCCGGAGCCTTGGATCTGCAAAAAGAAGGCCTCAACAGGGTCTGCGAGATAGAGTAGTTCAAGGTCCTTACCCTGCAAGACCCCCTGGTAATCTATCTCACGCCGCGTATAATAAGGCACCAGCCTTCCTTTGTATGGCCTTCCCACCAGTGTCTTTGGCGGGTAATCAAGGCCAAAATCCTGAAGGTTTACGTAAAGCATATCGTCGGGCCGTCGATAAAGCGGATAAACGTATCCACCGGCACGCAGCCGGCTTCCCTTGAGAACCGGCAGATAGTAGCCGGTAAAAAGTACATCGCCCTGGCCGGTTCGGCCGGTAGCCTGGTAAAAAGAAAATTTTTCTTTTACCAGGCGGGCAAAATCTTCCGGCGCAGCGCCGGCATTTATTATCTCCACGAGTGTTCGGACTGAATCAACGACCTCATCACGGCTGTAAATATCATCCCCGAACCGAAAACTTTCTGTGACCGGCAACCGCTCTAAATAGCCAAGGCTTTTTAGGGCGGCCTGGCGCAGAGAGTCCAGATCCATATCATCCTGGAACGGCGGGATATCCTCTTCCGGCGTAAGGACGAGCGGCGGAGGTGGGGGAGGGGGAGCAGGCGCTGGAGGGGGTGCGGTCGGCGGCAAGGCTGCCTCTTTCAGCGCCGGCATACACCCGCCCAGTATAAGAATGATAACTGACAGCAGATAAATAAGGTTACGGGCTTTCCCGGTCTTCATTTTTTCTCCCTTTATTCCCCGAGTACTGCCAAGAATCTTGCCACAGAGGGCACAGAGAACACAGAGAACACAGAGAACACAGAGAACACAGAGAACACAGAGAACACAGAGATATCAGCAGGTTAAGACAGAATTTGGTTCCTTCCCTCCCCAGCTTCTCCAATGTTGTTGTTTGTCCCCAGAAAATGACTTAATCATAGCTCTGGAGAGTGCACAAGTCCCGGAGATACCAATAAAACTATTTCGTTCTTAACTGCTCTGTCTTTTTCTTTTGATTTCTTTACGTGGCTCTGTGCACTCTGTGTTCTCTGTGGCTTATTTTTTGTGAAACTTTTGGCACTACTTTGTTCTGGCCACGCCGGTCTTGCGTGCGGCCATAATGGCGGCCTCAGCCACTTTCCCGGCTACATCGGGGTCAAAAACACTGGGTATGATATACTCCGGGCCCAGTTCATCCTTTTTTACCGCGCCGGCTATGGCCCGGGCCGCCGCCAGCTTCATTTCTTCGTTTATGTCTTTCGCCCGGCAATCCAGGGCCCCGCGGAATATCCCCGGGAAACAAAGCACGTTGTTGATCTGATTGGGATAGTCAGAGCGTCCGGTGGCCGTCACTGCCGCATACGAGGCAATATCCTCCGGCATGACCTCCGGGACGGGATTGGCCAGGGCAAAGACGATAGCCTGAGCCGTCATCTTCTTTATATCGTCCGGCGTTACAATCCCCGGAGCCGAGACACCGATAAACACATCCGCTCCCTTCAGGACGGCCGCAATACTCCCCTTTTCCCGCGCAGGGTTGGTCCGCCTTGCGTATTCCTCCTTGACGGGAGACATGTGTTCCTTCCGGCCCCGGTAGATGGCCCCGGCCCTGTCACAGCCGATGATATTTTTTACGCCCGCAGAAAGCAGGATATTGGTCACGGCCACGCCGGCCGCGCCTACCCCGCTTATGACCACTTTAATATCCGGCATCTTTTTGCCCACCACTTTAAGGGCGTTAATCATGGCCGCCAGTACCACTACCGCCGTGCCGTGCTGATCGTCGTGGAAGACAGGGATGTCCAGTTCCCTCTTAAGACGCTCTTCTATAGTGAAACAACGGGGGGCTGAAATATCTTCCAGGTTAATGCCGCCGAAACCAGGGGCTATGGCCTTGACCGCCGCTACTATCCCGTCTTCATCCTTCGTGTCCAGACAGATGGGGAAGGCGTCCACCCCGCCGAATTCTTTAAAAAGTATGGCCTTACCCTCCATGACCGGAAGCGCGGCCCGGGGCCCGATATCCCCCAGACCGAGCACGGCGGTGCCATCCGTAACCACGGCCACGGTATTCGCCTTGGTCGTGAAGTCGAAGACCCTGTCTTCATCCTCATTTATTACCTGGCAAACCCGCGCCACACCGGGGGTATAGGCCATGGAAAGCTCGGTCTTGGTTTTCAGATGTATGCGGCTTTTTATCTCCAGCTTGCCCCTTTCGTGCAGCTTTAACACCTCATCGACCACTTCCAATATATGCACCCCTTCTATTTTGCCTATTTTTTCCACCAGGGCCTGGGCATGTTGTTCGTCACGGGCATGGAAATTGGCCAGTGCCTGGACAGCATTCCGGGTCTCGCTTAAGATGTGAATATCTATGAGACGGCCATCACCACGTTCAATGGCCGCCGCGACCTTTTCCGGCCCGGAGCGATCCGGTGACTTCAACCGGACCGTAAAATTATAGGCAGGGCTTAGCGGCTTTTTCATACCTCTAAAGTTAACAAAAGGGACTACCTATGTCAATTTTGTTTTCCCTCTTCGTTTGTTGACAGCCCCACGCTCATTTGGTAAAAGGTAACACCGTAATTAGTGTTCATCCGGAAACAACTGTTTCCGGTTTCACGCTTTCAGCGATCAGCGATTAGCTGTCAGCAAAAATCTATGGAAACAAAACATTAAGCTGAAGGCTGATAGCTGACTGCTGATCGCTTCATCCGGAACCCTTAGGGTTCCGGATGAAAAATAACTATCTGAGACGCGCCGCCAAAATGGGGAAAAAATCACAGGGCCGGGAGCCCAAGATCATCGCCTTTCTTTGCAATTGGTGCAGCTACGCCGCGGCTGATCTGGCCGGCGTCAAGCGGCTCAAGTATCCACAGAATGTGCGCATCGTGCGCGTCCCCTGCATAGGCAGCGTAAGCCCCTATTTCATACTGTATGCCCTGCGGCAGGGGGCGGATGCCGTAATTGTATCCGGATGCGCCCCGGGAGATTGTCATTACCGCAGCGGTAACCTTTACGCCCGCCGCCGGTTTCAATTATTCAAAAATCTGTTTAATTTTATGGGGATGGAGGAGGATCGCCTTCACTTTGCCTGGATTTCTGCGTCAGAGGCGGAACTCTTTGTAAAAACCATGCAGGAAGTTACCGACCGGGTGAGAATCCTCGGCCCATTAACATATCTCAAAAAGAGCCGAACTTGATGGTCTAACGTCAATGCCTACCGAAGCCATACGAAGCATAGCGGCGAAGGCCCTGGAAGAGAAAAGGGTTGACCTGGTCATAGGTTTCACGCCGGGAGCAAGCCCGCTCACTACTCAACCGGCGTTTATAGAAGAGTCTTCCATAGCGGGAAAGCTCATCTGGAATGACTTCTGTGTGAGCAATCCGGCAAAAAATCTGCTCAGGCGGGACAAGAAGATCGGCATTATCGCCAATGGCTGTATCTCGCGCAATATCGTGGTCTATATCGTAGAAAAGCAAATCAGAAGGGAAGATATCTATATTATAGGCGTTCCCTGCCAGGGGATGCTGGACAGGCATAAGATTAAGGCGCTCTCAGGCAAGAAAAAGATAAAAGACATCAGGACGGAATCCGACCGGGTGACATTGTCCGGTGATGCCTTCACCAAGGAATATCCGCGCCGCGAGCTCCTCCGTCAGAGTTGCCTTTATTGCCGGCATAAAAATCCTGTCATCTACGACGTCCTGGCCGGAGAGCCGGTCGGTAGATCCGCCGAGAGGAGGGTGGATGAAGATAAAGAAACGGCCGATCAAGACATAGAAGTCTTGGAGGCCCAATCTGCAGAAGAACGTTCAGAATACTTCCGAACCCTGTTTGCCCAGTGCAAGCTGTGTTATGCCTGCCGTAACGCCTGTCCGGTCTGCTATTGTCCAACCTGTTTTGTGGATCGAACCGATCCCAGGTGGTTTGATAAACCGCCCGCCTCCGGAGATGCCTTTACCTTTCACCTCCTCCGCGCCATGCACTGCGCCGGTCGCTGCACAGACTGCGGGGCCTGTGAGAGCGCCTGTCCGGTGGGCATACCAATAACCAAACTCACCCGCAAGTTGAATAAGGACATACGCATGCTTTACAACTTTGAAGCGGGATTGAGTATCGAGACGCCCTCCCCCCTTTCTGTGTATGATCTGGAAGACCCGCAGGATTTCATACTCACCGAAGAGCTCAAAAAGAAAGCCAAGACCAGCGCCTCATAAAAGTAAAGACCCTGCCGCCCGCACAGAAAAAACAATAAAACCAGGGCACAGAGGGAAACACCAAAAATCCAGGTAATATCTTAACCATTATCTCTTGATATCATTACAAAATTGCGTGATATTGGGGCATAATATTCAAGAATAAAAATTGATTTTATATGACAGGCTTGATAATTAAGTATGATATATAGAAACTATACAATAATTTGTTCCCCCCTCCGCTTCGCTACGGGAGAACCAGGAGTTCGAGACAGATGGCCCTCCGGGGCACTGCTCAACTGCTGCGTTGAGCCTGTCGAAAAAGTCCAAAAGGAGGTTCATCGACCCATTTTAAGGTTGTAGTAGTCTAAATGGTGGAATTACATTGGTTGAATAGGCATTGCCCTAGAACGTGGATTGTCGGCCTTCTTGGGCTGTTTAAACATTGTTTTCCCATGTAGCCATCGAAATTAGCAATTTTGAAGAAAGGCACCCCAAATGTAGTTTTTCGGGTTTTTCGACAGGCTCGTTATCTTAAAAATTAAATAGAATAAACCTATGCCAATAACAGATCCTGACAAGATTTGGCCAGAGTTAGAGAGAGAAGGTGTTGATGAAGTTCGCAAGAAGCTTGCGATGGGAGTTTACGCAAGGTACAAGATCCCGGTTATTGAAAAATGGTTGCGCAGGAAGGAAGCGACGACAGGTATCCACACGATGACTGATGAGCAACCTGCTACAGTTCACCCAGAACAACCCAAATCCGCCAACGGAGTCCCGGCACGGATGTGGCAAATGACCAAGCTATTCTTCCCTAGGATTTGGCGCGATCCTGTTTGGAGCAAAGTCATTGCTGTTGGTATCGTGGCAGTAATAGGAGTCTCTTGGGCATGGTTGAAGAACGTTGATAATCGGAGCCGTGATCTCATTGGTAAGAATACCTCTAAGGAAGGCCTGGGTAGCGAAAAATCGACAAACTTGCTTTCCGAGGTTGAGCCACCTTTTCCCAAACCTCCCCGAATAGATAGTAAAGAAGGAGAACCAAATGAATTTAACCTCTTAATAAACCGAGATATTACTATACGTGTAGGTAAACCGAATATAGCTATAGTGATTGAGTCTAAAAAAACTGAAAGCGGATTTACCCCTGAAAACGCACTTTATAATCTTTTAAGAACAGAGAAGGTTAATTTAATTATTAATCTATTCAAGGAAGAATCATTTAAAGTTAAGGGCTTCTTTAGAGAAATCTACGATGGAAATATAAATCTTCTTAGACAAGCAAATGCCCTGTCAAAGATTGATTATCTCATCCTTGGGAAACTAAATTACTCATTCCAAAAAGATGCAAGGATTGATAGCGACTTAATTTCCTGTAATATTAATTTCTCTTACAAAATTATAAACAAACATGCTGAAATTATTAGGAGTGATAGTTTTAGTGTTATTGGCCCAGGGTTTTCTGAGGATGCAGCTTTGGAGCGTGGATTAGAGATACTTTCAGAGAAGTATTCCAATAGAATATTAAAACCAATTTTCTAAGGAAGGAGATTGTAATGTATCGATTATTAATTATGATAGTCATTTTACCAACTCTTTTACTATCAAATTCTAATATCACGATGGCTTATGAAAAAGAGATAAAAAGCATATCGTCAACCATAGCAGCGAGTATTTCCAAGTCTGGTAAAAAGACGATAGCGGTTGTTGATTTTACAGACCTTCAGGGTAATGTGACAGAGCTTGGAAGATTTCTTGCGGAGGAGCTTTCTGTAGACTTAACAACCGTAGCCCAAGGGTTTGAGGTAATTGATAGAACCCACCTGAAAACTATCCTCGCTGAACATAAGCTTTCTATCTCAGGCCTCATTGACCCGAACACCGTTAAGAAACTCGGACAGATTGCAGAGGTTGATGCAATTATAACAGGCTCCATTACTCCATTCGGAGATAGTATCAGGGCTACAGTCAAGGTCATAGCAACCGATACAGCGAAGATGATTGGAGCTGCTAAGGGAGACATAGATAAGACCAAGGCTATTGAGGAACTTCTTGCAAGGGGGATAGAGACAGGTCAACCTCTCAGTGTTGCTGCTCAGAGTAACGGTTCATCGTCGTCAAAGAGTGCACGTGATGGCAATCGACCCTTTTTTGAGAGTACCGTGCTTAGAATAGACGTTGTCTCATTTGAGCAATCTGGCCCATATTTCCATCTTCTCATGAAGCACACCAATAAGGCGAATCAGACCTTGGTGCTCAGGGCTTTTGAGCATAGAGATAGCACTTTCCTGCAAGATGATAACAATATGCAATTCAATTATGTGACAACGTATGCGGCAGGCAGAAATGATGAGTTGGAGTTGTCCGATCGCGGGCGACTCATCGAACTTCCACCGAGCGGGTCGAAGGTGATCTCTTTTAATTTTGCTCGTTCCTCGGCGGCCAAGGGAAGAAGGTACTCTTTCTCATCGAAGTATGGGTATTGCATTAGCAATGGACGCTGTTTTCCGTACAATCCACTTTTCATAAGCATTAAGGGAATCCAGTTGCAATAGCGTGCTTGAACTGGACAGAAATGGTTAACAAATGGATGAACCAGACGGTGGCTACCGTGGCAGAAGCTTATGAACCGTGCGTGGCCAAAATGCCCCCGCTGGTTAGCCGTGTGTTATCCATACCAAAGAAAGAATAGAATGAGAGGCACACAAAGATGACTGATTATGTAATAAGCTAGACTTAATCTGACATTCCCGAATAAATCTGGTATAAGGTCAGAGAATTTTAGGGAGGGATGTCAGATGACAACGGAGCAGAAGATCATTAAAAACAAGAATGAATCTATTGCCTTGAACAGCGTAGGGAATTGCGGTATATTGCCTCTATCTATAACCGAGTTCCCGATCTGGTTGTTTTGTTACTGGCAAGAAATCTAATAAATTGGGGTTAAACTGGGAGGAAAGTCTGAAATTTGAAAAGATCATAAGATATCTCCCGTATTTCAAAAGTGCTATCCAGATGACCACCTATGTAATTAATATTGATTGGTGAAGTATCCTGAAGGGTTGATTCTGTTATCAAGACGTACTAACCTATTTACAACACACTCCTTTTTTGATATTTAGATTTCGGATACAGCGTCAGATCAACCGTCTAAACCGCTATGTCCGCCAAACCCTGATAGAAGGAAAGATTCATGAACTTCGACGATCTTATATTAGAAAACGTGGTTTTTGAAGTCAGGTATAAGCATGGATTCCTTTACTGGGACAACTTCGGAAAATTGTGGAAAGGTTTGGCAAGCAAGTGGCCCGATCTTGTGTGCATGAAGGTCGACCCTGAAAACGCCCATATAAGACTAAAGGAACAATTCATCGATGTCACTTTTGGGCCGGAGAAATCCTTTATTTCTCAACATACCCCCAAAGATATCGGTGATTTTTGTGAGATTGTTGACGAATCAATTGACCTGATACACAGCTACCTTGAAATCAACACCTTTCTTCGAGTTGGCAACCGATTTATCTTTGTCATGCCCTTCGACACAGAGGAAGAGGCAGTTCAAGCTATGAATAGAACATCACTCTTTTCTTTGAATCCGGACAAGACAAAGCACCTGGGGAAGACCCTGAAGGACATAGGAATAAGGTTGATGCATCACGATGATGACATGGGGTGTACATTGAACATAAAGTCGGTTAATAGAGAATTGCCGACAATTGATCTTCCCTTTCCGGGAAAGCTAGACACACCATGGTTCCATAAAATTGGTATGATAGTAGACGTCGACCATTTTACTACTAAAACAGTTGATTTTGGTATTCTGAAAAGTAGCGAGCTGATAAAGACTAATCTTCACAGAGTCAGACTTCTCATGAAGTCTCTGTAGACAGGGAACTCAAATGGGGACAGTCCTTCCATTTCAAAAAAAAGAAGGCTCTCAGTCGACAGAAGCTCCAGATTTTGAACGTAGTTATGTCGAGACGAGACAAGAAGATGAGAAGGCTACACCAGAGGGCCTTTACAAAGTAAAGGACGTCGACAGAGTAACTAAATTAGTATCCATAGTGGATACGTTGAATCTGGCCTTGGAGAATATATGTGTAGCAATAGCGGACTTTGAAGATGAGGTTGAACGCGAGATACAATTGGACCTTCTCAGGAACAACATTTTCGAATTAATCTTACTCAAAAAAGATGTTAGTCAGAATTTCGGAGATCTCCTTACCGCCTTCCATGTGTGTCTAAAGAATAAGACAAACACCCCCTTTTCCAAAATAGAATTGGTCAAATTGAGGAACGTGATCGGACTCATAAAGAACAATTTTAACATGTCCGACCACGTCTTCAATGAATGCCTATACATTTTAGATGAAAACTTCGATCTCACCATCCCAATGAGAATTGAACCAGAAAATGGCTAACAACACCCTATTTCTCGAAACAACTGCAATAATAGATCATTGTTTTGCGGCAGCGACAGGTCGCATAGATAGGATATTGGAGCAACACGAAAAAAAATTGAGTGCTCAGTATGTCAGAATGGAGATAAAACGCGGCGTTCTGCAATATCTCGTTCTATTACATAACAAACTCACTACATACACATCATATTATGAAGTCATGGATTCAATATACAGACTCTCTGCGACCTCTAGTCGAAACAGACTAAGTTCTCTACTGAAGGCGATGGCGGAGTTTTTCAAGGACGTAGAGAAAGAAAAAATTGACAATCTGGACGAGTATCTTCGCAGAGAAATGGCGAGTTATACCAGAATCCTAATAAGAAGGTTATGGAACAGCTTGGAAAGGCTCGCGGAGGACTTACTGAACCCAATGGATTGTTACCTGGATATTGCCCCACCCCGTCAGGCTGGAGCAGTCCTTCATAATGACGGTAGTCAATGTAACAAATCCGAAATTGAATGCAAAATAAAAGAGTTCTTTGAGGCACATAGGAAGGACTTCGAGGCGATACTAAAAGCCTTGCAAGCACTGCCCGAGCCAGATCCAGAGACTAAAAGGCGAATAAAGAGCTTAAAGGAAATATTGCGGTTATTACCGTATGCATCAAGGAAATTCAGTAACAAGGAACACAATTTCAAGAACTGCTGGAGTTGTGGGGATGCAATACTTGCCGTACTTTCCCCCGTTAAATCCACCATTTTGACAAGCAACCTCAAGCACTATCAGCCGATATGCAATGTTATCGATAGAAAGGTTATATCTTATCGAGAATAATTAATCAGCTTGAACTCCATCGGCGATAAAGATTCACAGAGGACGGTGAGCAAAAGATAGAAAAGCCTCAGAACCGTCATCCCCCTATTCCCCTTGAATTTTCCGCGCAAATATCGGACTTAGGGACGCCCTTTGGTTTTCCAGGTATAAAGAGGGACAATCCTATATCCTCCTGTCAAGCGAAAAATAAAAAGAATATAAAATCAGCCTGTTGCAGGTGGTTATAAATTCTGGGCATACAACTACTACAAATCCTCAAGGATTTTTGAGTAAAGGAAGGGCCGATGGGGACGTTGGTTCTTACTTTGCATAACTTATTTATTCCTTTCCATTTTCTCAATGATACGGAAGCGCCAGGCAGGGATGCGTGTGTGAATAGGTCGTTGGAGGAGTAGCGTCTTAGGGTGTGATGCCTACGGCAATCTTTGTCCCTTCATATCCCTACAAGAATTGCGCCCTACCTTTCAGTCCAGTCTCTATCTCCCGCTTTAATCAAAGCTTATAAGACTTATGACGATAAGATATAAGAAGGGACTTTTTTTACTTTTCTATAGAGGATCAAAATCTTCGCAATTAGCGATTTTTAAAAAAGGAGGTTGTTAATGTCTAATATCAACGGAGTCAATAAAAGTCTTTATATCCCCCAAGGTTTAAATGACAAGAAAACGGGGCGTGCTAATGAAGAGCCGAAGAAAGATGCCGATAAAACCGCCAAGGAGAGCCCGGTCACTCAGGTGAACAAGTTGATTATCGAGATGCATTTTAGTATTAAGATTGAAACGAAAGTACATATCGAATCCCAGGCCGGGGTCCAAAAGTTAGATGAATCAGCCGGTTTTGATCTGTCACAGCTTTTTTATAACGGTAAACCGATTACAGATCTTAGTCAGGATGAAGCCAAGGCGCTGATCAGTGAAGATGGAGCTTTAGGTGTAAAAAACACAGCACAGACAATTTTTGATTTTGCGGTTAAGCTGGCTGGAGATGACATTGAAAAACTTCAAATAGCCAGAGACGCGGTAATCAAGGGCTTTAAAGAGGCGGAGAATCTCTTTGGCGGTAAATTACCCGACATCAGCTATAAAACAATCAATAAGGTGGTTGAACTGCTTGATGAAAAGATCAGGGGCCTTGGTGGGTCTGTGGTTGATGTAACAGCTTGAAGCAGAGATTTTGGGGCGGCAAATAGGGTTCTTTCTCATTTCAAGTGGGTAACCCAACCTTGCTGTAATCGAGCTTCGGTGAATTCTACTTCAAAGTGCACCACTTGATGTGCCCAGCAATATAACCCTTCCCAATAGTCCCGTTAATGTGTATAATATGGGCGATTATACACATAGGAGGCAAGAAATGAGAACGAATGTAGTCCTTGATGACGATTTAATGGAATCCGCCCTCAAGGTGTCCGGCCTAAAGACAAAAAAGGATGCCATAGAAGAGGGGTTGAAATTGTTAGTGCAATTGAAAGGCCAGAAGAAAATCAAGGGCTTTCGAGGAAAACTCAAGTGGACTGGTAGTCTCGACGAAATGCGGTTAGACAAATGATTCTCATTGATTCGTCCGTCTGGATCGACTACTTCAACGGCAATAAAACGGCGCAGACGGATTGGCTGGATTCTTCACTTGGAGATATCCCCATCATAATAGGCGATCTCATCCTGACCGAAGTACTTCAGGGATTTCAAAGCGATAAGGACTTCAAGATCGCAAGGGATCTTCTCTTACGCATCCCATTCATGCCAATGGGAGGACAGGCATTGGCCTTAGAGAGCGCGATGAACTATAGACTTCTCAGGAGGAGAGGCGTTACGGTGAGGAAGACTATAGATGTCATGATTGGAACTTTCTGTATCCACTACCAGCTACCATTGTTACATGACGACAGGGATTTCGATCCGATGGTTAAGTTCTTGGGACTGAAGACAATCAACACATAATCAGTCGCTACCGGATCGCCGATGTATCCGGTCAAGCCGAAGCCGACTCGTTCGCCTTTATTTTTACAATCTTCGTGGGCTGACCTTCTTCACCCTCCAGCCGGTAACCGTAGGCAGACAGCGTCTGGAGGGCAGGGCGTCCAAAAAAGAAATCCATATCCTCCTTCTTTATGCCTAACTTTTCCTCCATAAACATGCGGACATGCAGGTCGTAGAGAATTATATCCAGGGCCTTATCCTCAGATGTCTGATTCAGCTCCTGACCTTTTTCCAGGATGGAACTCAATAATTCGTGAGAACACCGCTTTTCATGCGCCGTGATCACTTCCCACAGGGGGTTGTCTTCGGAGAGAATGGCCCTTCTGTCCAGGGGGGTAAGTGATGAAAATACCTCAAAGCTTTCCGGATTCCAGCATTCCAACGTCCGGCATTGCCGGGGACGGTTTTCATAAATGCCGCACCCCTTGTCTTTGTAAAATATACACGGACCTTCGCTGCCTTCCTCTTTTACTTTTATCAGTTCCTCAGTCAATATCACCGTGCGCCCTTCCTTGGGTGAATAGCCGATCTCGCCTTTTCTGAGCGTTATAATATCTTTCTTATCCAGGACGCCGTTCATCAAAAGAGCTAAATCCTCTTCGTAGAGAGTTGGGCTGCTTTCCTGGCAACAATCGCCGCAGCGTACACAATAAGGCCGGGTGGCATAAATCGCCTTGGTCATCAAGGTATTTGTCCTTTGCCAGGCCTCGGCCATCTCTTCCGGGGTAAGGCCATCCCATTTTTTATAAATCTCTTTGTAAGCCGGATCCTCCTCCACGGCCTTTATTACCTCGTTTAATTTGGCCTTGGAATGCGCCGCTTTTAAAAGACTGGACATCATCTGCCGCCACAATATGCCGAATTGGTCTCTATCGATTCTTTCAGCTAACACCTTGATCCTCCCGGATGATTCTTTCTTTAATGTGTTTTTTACATCACAACGACTGCCAATGCCACCTTTTTTTGCGGAGTGTGTAAGATCAGGCCGTCTCTACCCGCAAGATTCCGTTAATCCCGGGCCGGGTATCTGGCCAGAAACTAATTGCATTTTTTGTGACTTCTATATATTAATTAGCTTCCATCCGAAAACCCAAAAAAATCCGGATGAGCTGTCAGCATTCAGCGTTCAGCTTAACATGGTGTTTCTCATATTCTTTTGCTGACGGCTGACAGCTGATCGCTGAAAGCTTGAATCCGGAAACGATAGTTTCCGGATGAACACTAATTACTTAAAAATAGTTTTTGCATAAGGGGTTATATGAGAAGGCATTTTGGTTTCTATCTATCATTTATGGTTTTACTTTCCCTTTTGTCGGCGTGTAGCAGTACGCCGGTAAAATACTATGCCTCAGATGCCTGTCTGGTCAAAAAGGGGGAAACGACCAAAAAGGATATCCTGGCGCTATTTGGCCGGCCGAGCAGCGTAGAAAATCGACCGGACGGTTCTGAATGCTGGTATTATAATAATGTGAAAAAGGATCTCATAGGTAAGATACCCTATCTGGGAGAAAAATTGTCAAAGAAAGAGATAGAGACAATTAAAATCGAATTTACAGGCGAAGTGGCCTCCAATTGTTATTACACGGTGAAAGAAGACGTGCGATAAAGCGGTCTATCCCTGGTTTTTCCCGAGACAAGCCAGATTAAAACCAGGCGTAAAATTATGCTCCTTGATATCCCCATAGATTACGATAAGGCCCGCCAGAGGATGGTGGAAACTCAGATTATAGCCCGTGGTATAAAAGATCCGCGGATTATCGAGGCCATGCGTAAGGTGCCGCGCCACTACTTTATTGAAGAGGGCCTATACAGCCAGGCGTACAGTGATTATCCCCTGCCCATTGGTGAAAAACAGACAATCTCTCAACCTTACATAGTGGCCCTAATGACCGAGGCCCTGGAACTGAAAGGCGCTGAACGGGTACTGGAGATCGGCGCCGGATCAGGCTACCAGACTGCTATCCTGGCCGAGTTAGCCCATAAGGTTTACTCCATAGAACGCATAAATAATCTGGTCATCCGGGCCCGCCGGACCCTGGATGCACTGGGATATCGGAATGTCATTATCAAATTTTCAGACGGGACTCTGGGCTGGAAAGAGGAAGCCCCCTTTGATGCTATTATCGTCACGGCGGGCGCTCCTGCCATCCCTCCCTCTCTAATCGACCAGTTGGCCAGTCCGGGAAGGCTGGTTATCCCGGTGGGAGACCGCTGGTCCCAGTCGCTTATAAGAATCATAAAAGAAGGCGATAAGACCAGAGAAGAAGACCTGGGTGGGGTGCGCTTTGTAAGCCTCATCGGAGAATGCGGCTGGGAAGAAAATAATCATGATCGCTGAGCTGATTGAAATCTTAAGCCGGTTTATTATCGATACAATCAATATCTTAGGCTATTGGGGTATTGTCTGTCTCATGGCTATTGAGAGCGCCTGTATTCCTCTGCCCTCGGAAATCATTATGCCCTTCTCCGGCTATCTGGTTTTAACGGGGAGGTTTGATCTCTGGGTTGCGGGCTTCATGGGCGCTTTGGGCTGTGTAGCAGGTTCGGTTGTGGCCTACACAGCGGGTATTTATGGCGGCCGGCCCTGGTTAGAGAAATACGGCCGTTATATCCTTATCTCACACCGGGACATCAAAATGGCCGACCAGTGGTTCAGCCGTTATGGAGAAGCGGCTATCTTTTTCAGCCGTCTTTTGCCTGTAATCCGCACCTTTATTTCCCTGCCTGCGGGGATAGCCCGCATGCCCTTCTGGCGTTTCATTATATACACCTTTTTGGGCTCATTCCCCTGGTGCCTGGGATTGGCCTACATAGGACTGCAACTTGGACACAACTGGCCTTCTCTGCGGGACCACTTCCATAAATTCGATGTGGTAATCGGCCTGGCGGTCGTAGCCGCTGTCGTATGGTACGTCCATAGGCACCTGCGACATTTAAAAGAAACAGAGGCCGATTCACGCGATGAAAGAAGGGCCGAGTAGTGATTGACCGGGGCAGAGATACAACACAACAACGCCCGGTCACAGTCATTCCCAGGTCAGAGCACCCCATCTCGCGCAAAGACATTGACCCGGAGGCATTAAGGGTGCTTTATAAGCTAAAAAACCATGGCTATCTGGCCTATCTGGTGGGAGGAGGCGTCCGGGACCTTTTCCTGGGCCGAACGCCCAAGGACTTTGACGTGGCTACCAATGCCCGGCCCAGCGAGATTAAAGAACTATTCCGTAACAGTCGCCTTATCGGACGCCGATTCCGGTTGGTACAGGTATTCTTTAAAGGGGGTAAGGTGGTGGAGGTTTCGACCTTTCGATGCCGTTCGGAATTTGACCCTGCCGACGAGACCCTGCAGGATAATAATACCTATGGAACGCCGGGTGAAGACGCCTTACGCCGCGATCTGACTATAAACGCCCTTTTCTATAATATCGCCGATTTTTCGGTGCTGGACTATGTGGGCGGGGTAGAAGACCTCAAACATGGGATCGTCCGGGTCATCGGAGAACCGGAGTCCCGGTTTCTTAGGGACCCGGTGCGTATGATGCGCGCCATACGGCATGCGGCGCGCACTGGCTTTACCATAGAAGAAAATACCTTTCGGGCCATAGAGAAAAACAGGGACAGGATCTGGCTCTGTCCGGTATCGAGGATACGTGATGAATGGCTCAGGGATTTCACCGGCGGCAGCGCTGCCGCATGTGTGGAATTGATGATAAGAACCGGTTTCTTCTTCTCCCTCTTTCCCTTTTATGAACCGGCGCTTAAGAAAGAAGCGGAGAATTTAACCCCTTTCCTCCTGGCGCTCCTTCGCAGACTGGACAGGCTTTGTTCCGAGGGTACGCCGGTTAGCCAGGCATTTATGTTTGCCCTTTTTCTACTCCCCTGGTTCCGTGCATCCGGCCTGGCCTGGTCACCATCAGCTCCACCGCCCAACCCCTGGTTTACAGAAGACATACGGCAGGCCGGACACGCGGCCTTAGGAATCTTTGATATTAAGCGATCTGATCGGGAAAACGCATCCCACCTTCTTGCGGCGCAGCCTGTCCTTTCAGAAATAGCGGCCAGCGGACAGATTCCCCGGCGCATCAGGCCGCGCCGGTATCCCCTTGAGGCTATAAGGCTATTCTTGCTGGCGGCAGAGGCCGAAGATAAATCAGTTCCGCCATCTACCATAAACCTCCTTTATAAACCCTCACGCAGCACAAAGAAACAGTCATGGCGCAGGCGTAAAAAACGCCGGCCACAGCCTAAATTACCTTCGTAAAATAGATCAATTCGCAAAAGCCTTTTCACCACTGAGTACGCAGAGCCCGCAGAGAAAAACTTTAAACTCGTGTAACACTTTAGTTGTTTGAAAAGAGCTAGTCGTCCAGAAAACAGCGCTTCAAAAATCCCCCTCAATCCCTCTTTCCCAAAAGGGGAAGCGTTTCTCCTCCCTTTGGAAAAGGGAGGTTGGGAGGGATTTAAGAATACTTTTTCAAGCAGCTAAACAGATACTACTTTTTTAATCTCTTTTTCTTTTTGGCCCTGATGTCCGGGATGGAGGTCTTTTTTATAGCCGGTTCAATTTCTTTCTCCAATCCCAAAAGGGCAGAGCTCAACCTTGGGCTCTCTTCCAGGACCGCCGGGTATTCACCCCTTTTAATCTGAAAATCAGACTCAGACAGGGCCAGCTCTATATCCTCCAGCCGGTAATTGAACTTGTCTCTGTCCTTGTCCCGGAGATTAGATGCCCCGGCCAGGATCTTTCTTGTTTTGTCTAAATTGACTTTTAATTCAGCCAATACTTTTTCAGCCTGAGCCTTCGCTTTGGACTTATTCTCTTCGGCTGCCTTTAATGCTGCTTCTGCCCGAGCCCTGGCCAGGAGTGCAGCCTCTTTCGCCTCGTTATACCTTCCCTCTCTTATCTCTGTTTGGACACGCGCAAGGGCCTTTCGCGCTGAGCCAAGCTCTTCCTTGGCATAAATCTCAGCCCGGGCATTGAGGGCCGCCTTATAGGCCCTATCCGCCGCCTCTATCTCTTTTTGGGGCGGCTCGGAGCAGGAAGCCAGGACTACCATAGCGACAAAGGTCAACAAAAAATAACGGGTCAGAAAGTACATGATGATCTTAATGCCTTATGATACGGTATAGTTTCCAATAAACAGAATATCTTATAACTTAAAAACCAGGTATATTGGAATATTATTTTGACAGTAGCCTTCAGATAACAACTTTCATAACACCTTAGGTGTTTGAAACAGTCCTACACTCAGAAAAGGCTATTAATCTGGAACTCAGGAACTCAGGAAAAGATAGACCCTCTTTATTTGGGTTTGCACTTCCCTGAGTTCCTGAGTTCCAGATTTGATATGTTTCTTTGCACTTTTTATCATGCATTTTCAAAACGCTAACTTGTTACCAATTTTCTAACAGAGCAGGGGGTACTATTTTTAGCTTGCCTGAGGATAAGGCCATTTGTTATAGGTAAAAAACGGCTATCAGCAATCAGCGCTTAGCTGTCAGCATGTTTGTTATCCGTTAACCGTTGTCCGACATTTTCTTTCGGTAAACGGTCAACAGTGAACGGTGGACCGGCTTCATGCCGATAGCTGAGTGCTGACAGCTCATCCGGATTTTTTGGGTTTTCGGATGGAAACCAGTTGAACAGTTGTACTGAGGTGATACATGCGGAAGATAGGTCTGGTGATAAAAGAGGATAGAAAACCAGAGCAGGTGGCTCGCAGTCTGAAAAAATGGCTCAGGCAACACGGTGTCGAGGTTTTTACGGACATTTCCAGGCCTGACCTGGACGCCGTAATCGTCCTCGGAGGCGATGGGACTCTGCTTAGGGCGGCCCGGGTGCTTGGTAACAAAAGAATTCCGGTGTTGGGGGTCAATCTGGGCAGCCTCGGTTTTCTGACCGAAGTCAGCTATAATACCCGCCTTTACACGATGCTGGAGCGGTTTTTGGCCGGTGATTTCACCGTGGGGAAAAGGATGATGCTCCAGGCTACGGTATTTTCAGAAACTTCCGGGCGCTGGACCGGCAGCGCCCTGAATGAGATAGTCATCAGTAAAGGGGCCCTTTCCAATATGATTAAGCTTTTCGTCTGGGAAGATGACGAGCTTATCACCAGCTACGAGGGTGATGGCCTGATCATCTCCACGCCCACCGGTTCAACGGCCTACAACCTTTCGGCCGGAGGGCCTATCGTCCATCCGGAACTAAAGCTGATTATAATGACGCCTATTTGCCCTTTTATGTTGAGCAGCCGTCCGATTATACTTCCTGATTCGGCGAATATAAAAGTAAAAGTAACTGCCAGGTCTCCGGATGTACACCTGATCCTGGACGGGCAGGTCAACTATGAGTTGGGCCGGGGTGAATCCATAACTGTGAATATCTGCCGGGCAAAGGGGCTGCTGCACATAGTAAAATCACCGGCGAGAGGTTACTTCTCTATATTGCGTAACAAACTGAAGTGGGGGGAACAGGAGATTTAGTTTCCCCTTTCCCCCTCTTTATGGGGTCTAAGCGTAATACGGTTCACTTAAGGATAATTGGTCACGAATTTTGTCATTCCCGCAACGATTCTGAGCGGGAATCTGGTTTAAACTGCCTGAAAAACCATATCCGTCCCCGAATGCTTGTATCGGGGATAGAGGCATTCGGGGATGACTTTATCTTAAGTGAACCGTACTGAACCTAAGCGGGTATCCTTTGTTTAATCTGTTGCGGTAGTAGTCTCTGATTCTGTCGCAGAAAGCCTCGACTTTTCCTTTTCCATGGCCTCCCTGCCGGCTTCAATAGCCGAAGACAATATATGTTTCTTTTGTTCGTAATATTCTTTGCCATGTTCAAAAACATGCGCGGCCTTCTCTTTCAGCTCTCCGCCGAGGCCGGCGATGCGGTCTTTACCGGTGTCGGCCCATCCCTTGATCTTTTCCCGCGTTTCTCTCCCTGAAGCGGGAGCCAGAAGAACCGCCAGGCCCGCACCGACCAGGCTGCCAATAAAGAACGAAAGAACTACCGCCCCTGCGCTATAACCTCTGTCATCACTCGCCATGTTTGCCACCTCCCTTGCCTATGTGTTTGGATAAGAACTCAAAGACGGCCCCGAAGCCGGCAGCCGCACTTCTAACGTATGTGGTTGTCGCGGTCACCCCTTCTTTGATAAGGTGAGAGACCATGGCCATTGCCTCGCTCGTGTCTTTTATGACAGCAAAGAGGTCATTGGTCTGGTTAAGCTTTTGATCTACATTCTCCGACAGTTGCGAGATCTTCTGCGAGGCATTACTTAAGTCCGTAATGAGTGGCGCCAGGTCTCTCTGTATATTATCAAAAAAATTTTCCAGGGCTGCGGCCATGCGCTTGGCTTGCCGGAATATCAGCACAAACAAAACGGTCCATATAGTGATTACCAGGGCCAGAATCCCTAAGATGATGGTAGTGGTGTCGATCACAAAGCGACCTCCAACGTTACGAATTTATTATATTCTATGCGTATTCTTTATCCAAAGCAAGCAAAAAGAAAAATACTCCAGGCCAATACGAAGACCCCGCAATAATAAGTTCAGCGGTCGTGATCGTGGTGGTCACGGGGCGGTTTTGTTTCAGCCAGCCTTTGTTTGATCCAGGTAAGTACCTTGTCAAATTCCTGTTTAAGTTCGGCCAGGGCCTTGCCCCGGTGGCTTACCTCATTTTTCTCTTTGATAGACATCTCGGCAAAGGTTTTTTTCATGGGCGGGTAATAGAATACGGGGTCGTAGCCAAAACCATTTTCCCCGGAGGGAGTTTCGGCAATAAGGCCTTCGCAGCGGCCTTCGTAGGTAAGGGCCGGGCCGGAAGGTACGGCTACGGAGATGACGGAGACAAAATAAGCGGCCCGGTTTGTTTTACCTTTCATTTCTTTTAAAAGTTTGGCGATATTTTCTTCGTCCGTAGCCTGTTCGCCGGCATAGCGGGCGGAATACACACCCGGAGCCCCATCCAGGGCCTCGACCACAAGCCCGGAATCTTCCGCGACTACCGGAATACCCAGCACCTTGGCCGTAAAGGAGGCCTTCTTATAGGCATTGTCATCAAATGTCTCGCCGTCTTCTTCCGCCTGAGGGATAGAGCCGAAATCAAGCAGGCTCTTTATTTCCACCGGGAAGCCCTTAAACATCTCCCGGAATTCAGCGACCTTACCTTTGTTGCGCGTGGCCAGAACCATCAATATCTTTCCCATGATATCAGTCTCCGCTCATAAAATTCAGTTTATTAAGGTATGCTTAAATTACAATCTTGAACTTAAGTAGTAAAGGGAAATGTGGCGAGTCGGATATGGGGCCGGATAGATTGTTTGCTTTGTGGACAAGTTTTATAAGGCTTTTCTTGCCATAAGATCATCCTCTGTGCTATCTTTCCCCATAAAGACTCCATCGAGAGTAATAGCCGGTTGAGACCTAAATGAAAAAAAGCTCCTCTAAGCGTTTCATCTGTATGCACGGGCACTTTTATCAGCCGCCCCGGGAAAATCCGTGGCTGGAAGCCGTTGAAATTCAAGATTCCGCCTTTCCCTATCACGATTGGAATGAACGCGTCAATGCCGAAGGCTACGCACCCAACAGTCGATCCAGGATGCTTGATAATGAAGGCCGCATAATAAATATTGTCAACAACTATGATTTTATAAGCTTTAATTTTGGCCCCACTCTCCTTTCATGGATGTCTGAGTATGCCCCGGAGACTCTGCGATGGATAATAGAAGGTGATCGTCTTAGCTGCGAGAGATACAACGGACACGGTAACGCCGTAGCCCAGGTCTATAATCACGTTATCATGCCGCTGGCCGGCAGTAGAGATAAGGAGACGCAGGTTAAATGGGGCATAGCTGACTTCCGATATCGCTTTGGCCGCCAGCCGGAAGGAATGTGGCTGGCGGAAACGGCTGTGGATACCGCGACACTGGAGGCACTGGCTGCTGAAGGCGTCCGTTTCACCATGCTGGCTCCGCGGCAGGCCAAGCAATGCCGGCCACTTGGTAAAAAGATGTGGACCGCGTTGGATGGTAATATTGATACCCTGGTTCCTTATCTTTGCCGTTTGCCATCAGGAAGAGAGATTGCTATTTTCTTTTACCATGCCGCTATCGCTCACTCTGTGGCCTTTGAAGGGTTATTGAATAATGGTGACAACTTCTATAATCGGCTTCTCTCTGCCTTTGACTGGAAAGAGGACAATGTCCAGTTAGCCCATGTCGCTACGGATGGTGAGTCATACGGCCATCACCATCGCTTCGGCGACATGGCCCTGGCCTATGCCTTGAACCAGATCCACAAAGACCCCCGTGTAGAAATAATCAATTATGCCGCTTTTCTTGAACAGTATCCTCCACAGTGGGAAGTAATGATTCATGAAGATTCATCATGGAGTTGTGTCCACGGTGTCGAGCGCTGGCGGGCGGACTGTGGCTGTAATGCCGGACATCCGGGATGGCACCAGGGGTGGCGGGCGCCTCTTCGCCTGACATTGGATAGTCTTAAGAAGAGGCTTGACCGGCTTTTTGTGTTGAAAGGTGCAGGGTATTTTGCTGATCCCTGGACCGCACGCAATGCCTATATTAATATTATCCTGGATCGCAGCCCTGAATCCATAAACAGGTTTTTTAAGGAGCAGGGCAGGGGAGTGATGAGTCAGGAATCCAGGGTGAGCGCCCTCAAACTACTTGAAATGCAGCGCCACAGCCTGCTCATGTTTACCAGTTGCGGCTGGTTCTTCGATGAAATTAGCGGTCTTGAGACGACACAGATTTTAAAATACGCCTGTCGCGCCATCCAGTTAGCGCGTGCTTTTGGAGAGGACCTCGAAGGTGAGTTCGTTACGTCTCTGGAAAAGGCCCCGAGTAATGTCGGGGAATGCAGTAATGGCAGGGGCGTTTGGGAGAAAATAGTAAAACCGGCTATGGTAGATCTGGAAAGGGTTCTGGCGCACTATGCCGTAAGTTCCATTTATCATGAGCGCATCGATCAAGATAGGATTTACTGTTTTGACATAACCTGTCATGATATACAGGTAGATTCACACGGTTCGTCCGACCTGGCCGTAGGCAGGCTTTCCGCCTCTTCCCGATTGACCCTGGAAGAAAAGGACATGACCTATGCTGTTCTTCATTTCGGCGGACTTGATTTTCACTGCGTCCTCTGTCCATCCAGATCACCTGAGGAATATGAGGAATTAAAGAGGCAGCTTTTCAAAAACTTTAAGGACGGTTCTCCAGGGAATGTTTACGCTGTTATGCTTAAAGAATTTCCGGAGAGTACCTATCGATTAGAAGATATCTTTATTGAGGAACGGCGCAGGCTGATCGAGATAGCCCTGGGGCCTCGCCTTGAAGAATATAACGAGACTTTCGAACGGCTGGCCAGGCAGGATGAAGGTACGATCCGCTCATTGGCAGGTTTATCTTACCCTATTCCCAGGCAGATGCTGGTTGCTATCTCCAATGGCCTTGACTGGCATTTGGTGCAAACAGCACAAACACTGCCTTCTACCGGGGCCTTCCAGGAGATAAGCGCCCTATGGGAGTATGGCCGGAGATGGAACTATCAGCCGTACCATGAAAAGCTTAACAGGATATTAACCCCGAAATTAGAAGAAGTTTTAGGAGAACTCAGGCAACTAGATCCCAAAATGGTATTGGCGTCGGCGCATGAGGTACTGGAGGTGGCCAGGATGTTCAATATTTCATTAGATCTCTGGCGGTCACAGAATCTTTTCCTGGATTTTTGTTCTGAATGCGCAAGACCTGAGCCTGCCCTCCGAAAAAGTTTTGAAGATTTTGCCCTAAGGATAGGATTGTCTAAAGAAATATTGAAATGGCCGGATTGGGCGTGAAAATTCCGGATGAGCTGTAAGCGTTCGCGTTCAGCTTAACATGTTGTTTGCCTTGGTTTTTACTGATCCGCCTGAGGCGAGATTGCTGGAAGCGTGAAGTTCGCCCCGACGGGTCTCCGACATGAAAACCGGCCTTTTCTATTTTGACTTGACAATGGCCCATTTTTTACTTGCATAATATATAATTCGTGTTAAGCTACAAAACTTTATATAATTTTATTCCTTTACAAGCCGGCAGACAGTGATTAAAATTTAACATAAAACAAATACATATCTGCCGGCCACAGGCCGACCGGAGGCCGGATATTTTATTTTAATGGATTTAGCAATTGGTGAGCCGTACGTGCATATGAATAAACTGGACAAAGTAAGATTACTGAAAGCTGTCGGTAAAAAAGAGCAGATTACGTATGAGGATCTGAACGAATTGCTGCCTTCAGACGTCAACGATCCCCACGAGATCGAAGAGATTTTCGAATTTTTGAGTAAGAACGATATCGAGGTGGTTGAAGAAGCCCCCGCAATAGATGAGATCGATTCTGCCGAAGCCGAATGGCCGAAGGGCAGGGATAAGGAACAGGTGGAAGAAGTGGTGGAAGCCGCCGAACTTGTTGAAAAGGAGACAGAGGAGTTTGAGGAACCGTTTGAGGTGACGACGACCTACTTGCGGGAGATGGGGCGGTTCCCCTTGCTTACACCTGGAAAAGAGGAGGAGCTGAGCCGCATTATTCAGTCGGGTTACGAAATGCTTCTCCAGGTAGTGCTCAAGACCCGTGGCAGGGAACCGGAATTAAAGGCCATCCATGAGCGAATTAGCACCTGGAGGGAACGGGATCCCTCGCTTAAACCTAAAAAACAGCATCTCAATTACCTTCTCAAAAATGTCAGAGAATTGGCCGCCCGGTATCCTGAACCCAAAAAAATTAAGAAGTTGTTGGCCGGTGTAACCAAAGAGATTGAAGCCATTGAGAAGGCCAAGGATGAGATGATCAGGGCTAACCTCCGCCTGGTGGTGAGCATTGCCAAGAAGTATATGTACCAAGGTTTAAATCTTGCCGACCTTATCCAGGAGGGAAACCTGGGTCTTATGCGGGCAGTCTTCCGGTTCGATTATAGTAAGGGCAATAAATTCAGCACCTACGCCAGTTGGTGGATACGGCAGGCCATAACCCGGGCTATCCTGGACAAGACGAGGACTATAAGGTTGCCGGTGCATTTCCTGGAGTTACGCAGCCAATTTTTTAAGGCTTATTACGCCCTTCTCAAGGAATTGGGAAGAGATCCTACGCCTTATGAGCTGGCGGAGAGGACTGCTCTTCCCATGGACAAGATTATTTCTATCCTGGAAGCGTCCCGGGAGCCGATTTCATTAGAGACTCCGGTAGGCGATGAAGACAGTACTCTGGGAGATTTTATTGAAAATCAAAAATCCTTATCTCCTTATGATACAGTAAAAGAACAGGAACTGTCGGAGAGTGTCAAGAGTATTTTGTGCACTCTCAGCCCTCGTGAGGAGAAGATCATCCGTTTGAGATTTGGGATTGGAGAGGATGCTGAATATACACTTGAAGAGATTGGAAAGCGGTTTAACGTCTCGCGTGAACGTATAAGACAGATCGAAAAAAAAGCGCTCAACCGGCTGCGTCATTCTACCCGGAGGGAGAAGCTGAGGCATTTCCACGACTAGAGATTAACGGCCACTGCGTTGTCTGACGTGCTCCTATAAAGGCCGGCTATTCCTGATATGGATGGCCGGCCTTTATTTTTTCTTATCTTTGAGCGCCTTGCCTTCTCCTCGCCAGATATAGACAATAGGGCTGGCTACGAATACCGAGGAGTAGGTGCCCACCATAACGCCGATGAGGAGGGCCAGGGCGAAATCACGAATGACTATGCCGCCCAGGCTGAGCAGGGCCACCAGTACGATAAAAACGGTGGCTGTAGTAATGATCGTTCGTGCCAACACTTCGTTCACACTGAGATTAATAATGTCTGCAAAGGACATCTTGACCTGTTTTGTCATATTTTCACGTATGCGGTCAAAGACGACTACTGTGTCAGTCAAGGAATAACCGGCCAAGGTAAGGAGGGCCGTAACGATCAGCAGGGTAATTTCCTTGTCCAGGATATAAAGAATGCCCAGGACGGCCAGGACATCGTGGAACGTGGCTATAGCCGCCGCCACTCCAAACTTGAGGTCAAAGCGTATGGCCAGATAGACGATGATTCCGGCCAGGGATATGGCAATGGCAATAAGGGCCTTTCCCCTTAATGCCTTGCTGACAGATGCGCCGATTTCTGCCCGGCTTTCCAGGGCAAATTGTTTCTGCGGCATCTCCCGGGCCAGGACGCTGCTGATAGTTTCGGCGACGTTACCCACCACGTTTTCAGATTTTTTTACCCGCACCATGAGGATATTGTCCCCGGTCACCTGTTGAAGCTCACAATCTTTGAGATTGTTTTTGATAAGAATTTTCCGTACTTCGTTAAGATCGAAAGGCGCCTCGGCCTTGAGCTGCAGCATTGTCCCGCCGGCGAAATCAACCCCTAGATTGGCCTGCCCCCGCCAGATCTGAATAAAGGCTATCGCCCCCAGAAGCACAAAAACACCGGACAGGATAAACGCATAACGCCGTATGCCGATAAAATTAATGCTTGGTTTTCTTAAGAAACTGACAAAATTTAGTTTCTTAAGCAGGCGGTTGAAGTTCAGGTAGTCATAGACGATTTTGGTGCCAAATAAGGCCGTGAAAAGATTGAATATCACGCCTACGCTCAGGGTCACCGCAAAGCCTTTGATCGGGCCGGTGCCAAAGAGAAAGAGGGCAAAGGCCGTAATCAGAGTAGTTACGTGGGAGTCGATGATCGTCCAGTATGCCTTGTCAAAGCCGCCGTCAATGCCTGCCTTGAGGGGTTTCCCCAGGGCGAATTCTTCACGCATACGCTCGAATATAAGGATGTTGGAATCGAGGGCCATCCCAATAGAGAGGATAATGCCGGCGATGCCCGGCAACGTAAGGGTGGCATTAAATAAAGAGAGGGCGGCAAAAAGAAACAGGATGTTCAACATGAGAGCGAAATTCGCCAGGATACCCGAAAATCGGTAATAGAAGACCATGAAGATCACAACGAGCAGCGTGCCTACGATGCCCGACATAAACCCTTTTTGAATGGAATCCAGCCCCAGAGATGGGCCGACGGTTACGTTTTGAATGATCCTTACCGGGGCCGGCAGCGCTCCGGCCTTGAGGACTATGGCCAGATCATGGGCCTCTTCCGAGGTGAAAGAACCGGTGATCTGGGCGCTTCCCCCGGCGATCCTTTCCCGGATTACCGGCGCTGAACGGGCTACCCCGTCCAGGATGATGGCCAGCCGTTTGTTTACATTGGCGCCGGTTATTTCTTCAAAGATACGGCCCCCGCGGTCATTCAGCTCTAAGGCCACATATGGTTCGTTATAATCTCCTCCAATCCTGACCTGGGCATTTTTGATCGCATCACCGGTCATCATGGTCTTGCTCCAGACGAGGAGAGGTATCTTTTCTATAACGCCGGTTTCCTTGCGTTCCCGTTTTTCCAGATAAACCTCTCTGTCTGCGGGTATAAACGGGCGCAACGCGTTGTTAAGATCTGCCGGACTGAACCCCTCCCTTAGCCGGCCCGAACGCATGGCCTCATCCATCAGCCGGTTGAGGTCCAATTGCGTCTGGTCGTCAACCAGCCTGAATTCCAGAAGTGCGGTTTGACCGATCAAGGCCAGGGCCCTCTGCGGATCTTTGACCCCCGGCAGTTGCACCACTATTTCGTCTTCACCCTGACGGACTATGATCGGTTCAGCCACTCCGAACTGGTCGATACGGTTGCGTATGATCTCCAGGCTGCGATCCACGGCGTTGTCGCTAATGTCTTTGAGGACGGCATTCTTAAGACCCAGCGTCAACCGGGGGAATGCCCCGTCGATACTTGAGGAGACTATTCCCATATCCGGGAATTCATCCGCTATTATTTTTTTAGCCTGGGTTTCTGCTTCCTTATTAGGCAGGGAAAAAATGACTTGATGCGGATTATTGCTTTGCAGTTGTATAGCCGTAATCTCTCTTTTCTGAAGTACTTCCTTAAGGTCGCGCGCCGAGAATTCAAGAGTGTTATTAATAGCCTGCTCAACATCCACGCGGAGTATGAGGTGCATACCCCCCTGAAGATCCAGACCGAGTTTGAATCCTTCACTACCCAGGTATTTTTTCCACCAGGAGGGGAGATTCTTATTAAAAGACGGGAGCGTAAAAAATACAGCTAACAGGATGAGTAAGAAGAAAAAGATAAATTTACTGCGCAGTCCTTTTGGCATAATGTGCATTCTCCCGGACAAAAAATGGTGCCTGGGGCCGGAATCGAACCGGCACGGTGACAAGCACCGAGGGATTTTAAGTCCCTTGCGTCTACCTATTCCGCCACCCAGGCACTTGAGGTTTGCGTATCTATCTAAGCTATCGCCTTATATTACTTTAGGGTCATTCTGTCAAGTATCTCCGGGCCGTTAGAGCCCCGGATTGTGACGTAATGGCCCGGCTAAAAATGGGCAAAAAAGCCTTGACAAATTACCTGCTGATAAATAATATGCGTCCACTTTATGCCGAGATAGCTCAGTCGGTAGAGCACCGGACTGAAAATCCGGGTGTCCCCAGTTCGATTCTGGGTCTCGGCACCATTACAAAATCTCCTTTTTACGAACGCCCCTGGCTAAGCCAGGGGCGTTTTTTACGTTTGAGGGCATCTAACCCCTTGACAGTAAAGTTATGTGATATAGAGTTATGTCCAGTGCTATGTATATAATTTAGTGTTCATCCGGAAACTACCGTTTCCGGTTTCACGCTTTCAGCGATCAGCAATTAGCTGTCAGCAAAAACCTAAGATAAATAACATATTAAGCTGAACGCTGAAAGCTGAGTGCTGATAGCTCATCCGGAAATTTTGGGTTTCCGGATGAAAACTAATTAAGGTGTGAGAGTTCTCGCCGGGGGACGGAGTGAAATATCTACTAAAAGGCATATTTTTTCTATTTTTCATCCTTGTAGTAACCTGCGCCTATGCCGCTGAGCCTTCTTATCCAGCCGACGCAGTGTGGACAAGACCGGGAGCGCATTTTTCTTCGGTAAAGATATACGATGCCAGAGAGAGGCTTATTACCCGGTTACTTCCCGATCATAAAGAAATGGTGAAGATAGACCAGATCCCGATCGACTTGCAACATGCCCTGGTGGCGGTTGAAGATCATCGTTTTTACAGCCATCACGGTGTAGATGTACTCGGTGTAGGACGGGCCCTGGTTAAAAATATTATCAAGGGGAGGGTGGTAGAAGGCGGCTCTACCATCACCCAACAACTGGTAAAAAACATGCTGCTTTCTAACGAAAAGACCATGTCCCGCAAATTCAAGGAGGGTATGCTGGCCCTGGAATTTGAACAGAAGTATTCGAAAAAACAGATACTGGAGATGTATTTTAATTATGTCTATTTTGGTAATGGGGCATGGGGAGTACAACAGGCCGCCCGCCTCTATTTTGACAAAAATGTCAGCGACCTCTCTCTGGCAGAATGTGCGGTTTTATCCGGTATTCCTAAGTCACCGAATAATTTTAATCCATTTGCCGGCAAGGTTCGTTCTAAAGAAAGACGCAATCTGGTATTGTCTAAGATGGTTGAACACGGATTTCTGGATAAGAAAAGGGCCTCCAAGGTGCTGAAATCCCCTCTCTCAGTGGCAAATCAACCAGGCAAATCTTATTTTTCCGAATATATCAGACAAAAATTGATTGACCGTTTCGGAGAAGGTGTCATTCGCACTGGTGGATATAAAATTTATACTACACTCGATCTTGATCTCCAGAGGTCAGCGGAGCAGGCGTTGGCTGATGGATTGAAGCGTGTAGAAGGGAAAAGCTCCCGGGCCGCCGGCCTGCAAGGGGCTTTTTTGGCCATTGATCCACGAAATGGTCATATTAAGGCGGTAGTCGGTGGACGGGATTTCCATACCAGCCCGTATAACCGCGCTTTTTACGCCAAGCGTCAGCCGGGTTCCAGTTTTAAGCCTTTTATTTATGCGGCGGCCCTGGAAAAGGGCTTCCCGGTTTCTTCTATCTGGAGTGACGAGTCCTTATCATACGATATCGGCAATGGCAAGGTGTGGAAGCCATCCAACTATGACAACAAATACTTCGGTCACCAATCGCTGCGTGACGCCCTGGCCTATTCCAATAATCTCGTTACTATCAGGTTACTGGAAGCTATCGGCATTGCGTCGGTCCAGGATGTAGCTGGAAGGCTGGGGGTTAAGAGCCAGCTTGAATATAATCTATCCCTGGCCTTGGGGACTTCCGAGACGAGTCTGCAGGAATTAGTCTATGCCTATGCCGCCTTTGCCGATCATGGCCGGATGTCAGCCCCCCTTTCCATTTTAAAGATTGCTGACCGTGGAGGCAATGTAGTCTTTGAAGGGGCGCCTAGTATCTCTCAGGGCATAAGCCGGGAAGCGGCTTATTTGATTACTGATATGCTGAAAGGGGCAGTGGACTACGGCACTGCCAAAAATGTCCGGGTATATGGTTTTAAAGGTATCTGTGCGGGCAAGACGGGGACCACAGATGATTGCACCGATGCCTGGTTTATTGGATATACACCTGAGATAGCGGCAGGTTTATGGGTGGGGTATGATCAACCGCGGAGCATGGGAAGGACCTTGACCGGTGGCGCTGTCTGTGCCCCGATATGGGCAGAGTTCATGTGTAAAGCCAAACATTATATCTGGCTTACTCCATTTATAATGCCGGAGACATTAATTATGCAGAAAATCGATCCGGCTACGGGCCTTCTGGCGGCAGATGCCTGTCCTCAGAAGAAAATGGAACTTTTTATCCCGGGAACAGAGCCCACGACCTACTGCACCGAACATGGTTTGACGCCGATAGAATCTCTTATTCAATTCCTTGCCCCCACCAGGTAATCCCAGCCCAACGTTCATAAGCCATAGCCTCTTAACCTATCAGGATTTTCGTAACACTTCAGCCTTCCATCTCCCCGGACACCCACTACATTCGTTTTTACAGGGCTAACTTATTACGATTTTTAAAAAAACCTTTAAGTATTTATTTTCTTTTCCGATACTATTTAGGAAGGTGTGGAGTTGCCGGATAGAAGCCATCTTATAAATTGTAGGGCGCTTGTGATCGGAATATTGGGAATAATATTTAGTGAAAAGAGGAAATTTAAAAGGTTAGACGTTGGCTTGCCGGTCCACTTGTGTGTTGTAGAAACCGCGCCTTTGAGGCCGGTTACCAGTAGTATTACCGGTAAGTTATGCGACTTGACGCCGGCAGGGGCACGCGTTGAGGTAGGTGCAGTCATTATCAACGGATTGCACCTTTTTTATGATGTTAACAACCACCCGTATCGCAGATTGGAATTAACCCTGGAGATGCCGGATAACAGTGGAAAGATCAGTTTCCAAGGCCGGATAAGCTGGTATGACCGGAAAAAAGATGCCTCCCAATTTAATTATAATTTTGGGGTAGAGCTGATTGATATTACACCGGAAGAACGCGAAAGGCTTTATAATTTTCTTTTTAATATAAAAAAGGCCTCAAACAATGGAGAAAAGAAAGAGAACAAGGGTTGACTTTTCAATAAAGGTGGAAATAGCCCGACTCGGTGGCGAATTTAAGTGTATGGATTTGAGGGACTTAAGTCTGAGGGGCCTGTATGCCTATACCCGGAAACCCTTTAATATAGGTGAAGACTGCGATATCCGGATCGGCCTTATCGAGAGTCATGATGAGGCCGTCATAGGTTTAAAAGGAGTAGTGGTACGCAGAGACGATAAGGGTATGGGTATTCAATTTACGGAGATAGATGCAGACGGATTTCAGCACTTAAGAAATATAATGTACTATAATACGGGTGACCCGGAAAAAATAGATAACGAACTGACCCTGCCTTCTTTTAAGCCCTGATATTCCCCCTGATCCACCATCAAGGCATCATCTGCGGCGTTGCCTTCGATCGCTCCTCCTTGCGGCGTATTGCTCCATACGCCTTGTCGTCGTTCCTCGACGCCTTGTATCTAATATCTTGCTGGTGATCAGGAATACTCCATAACTTGCTGATTTTAATCTTGATAGCCAGATTAGACGGTGGATTGGAGTTCCCATCCCCTTTATCAGAAATATTTTTTAGGCGGGGATTTTTTTCATCCGGCCAATAGAAAGATCGTGCAGAGGAATCAGTATGTCGGCCATCTCCTTAATACGGCGCGCACTTTCATAGGCCTCGATGGCATTTATATGTAAACCGGAAGCAATGACCGGCCCTGTCTTGGGGAAGTTTAAATCGCTACAACAACAACCGGTTATGATAGCCTTTCCTCGCGATGTATTTATAACTACCGATTGGCCGCCGGGCGTGTGCCCGGGTGTGAGGACAACCTGGATGCCCTCTATAATTCATTTTACTACAAATAATGGACAACAGACAACAGATTAGGCACGATTTATTATTTATTGATTTACACCGGGTACTTGTTAGGCTATATATTTAAAATCTTACCTATTGTTTTGAAGGACATCGTTGGACTCTTTTGATCGTAATCTTTTGAATATCCTGCAGCGCAGTTTTCCCCTCACCTCAGAGCCTTACGCGGCAGTAGCCTCGGCGCTTCATTCCAGAGAGAGTGACGTTATCAGCAGGATAGCCGGTTTGAAAGAAGAGGGTATCATCCGCCAGATCAGCGCTATCTTTGACCCCCCGGCCGTGGGTTATCAGACCTGCCTGGTGGCTATGGCGGTTGACGAAGACCGGGTAGAGCAGGCCGCTCAGGTCATCAACCGGGAACGGGGCGTAAGCCATAACTACCTGCGCGAAAATGAATTTAATATGTGGTTCACCATAGCCGTGCCTCCCGGGGCCGACCTGCAATCTGAGGTCGGGAGGCTGGGGGCTGCTGCCGCTGCACGGAAGACCTTGACCCTTCCGGCGATGAAACTTTATAAGATCGCCGTGGTGATGGATATGGAAGGGGAGAATTCAGAGGAAGAAGGCGGAAAAATAAGTGAAATGGATGGAGAGGCGCGCACTTTCACACCAGCTCTTCCTGAGTCAGAAGATATTCACATCATACGATGCACACAGGAAGACCTCCCTTTGATAAGGCAACCGTTTCTGGCTTGGGCCGGGAGTCTGTCGCTGGAAGAGGGCTATTTAATCGATTGGATCAAGTCACGCTTGGAAAAGGGAATTATCCGGCGCTTTGCCGCCCTTCTCAGACACCGCAAGGCAGGATTTTTAGCCAATGCCATGGTGGGCTGGGAGTGTCCATTAGATATAATAGACCGCCAGGGACGAATCCTGGCGGCCCAACCTGAAGTCACGCATTGCTACTACCGTGTGCCCGCGCCTGGTTGGCCCTATAATCTGTATGCCATGGTACATGCCAGAGATAGAGCGAGATGTGACCGGGTGATAGAGCGACTTATCACGACGAGTGGCTTGAATACGTTCAAGGTCTTATATAGCGTTCGGGAGATCAAGAAGGAACGGCTTAAGCTCTTCTGGGATGAGCCGCTGAACATGCATAGCGAGTGAATACGATGCATTTTACCTTGCATACGGAGATTCCCCGCAGCTTGCTGCGGGGAGCTTCAATCGTATTTGTAAGGATAACGGGAAATAAGAATCTTTCCCCGGATTTTTTTATTGACAAAATTATAGCGCAGGTTTATAGAGATTAATACATTCCTGAATGGTGATTCAATACTCATTACGGTCACGGATCTTTGCTGGGTGAGCTTTCTTTCAACAGAAGGAAACGTGTAGGTTTATTTTTTCTTTCTTAGCTAACCTGATAAAACTATTAAGATAGGGGGGAGGTGGAAATTCAGTAATTGAGTTGAGGAACAACAATAAGTGGATAATATGGGGGCAATAAAAGAGGTTAACTTAGGTTCAGCAAGAATTATCGACGACAGGCGATAGACACAATAATGCAAGGAGGTAAAGAAGTAATGGCCAAATTTAAAACTCCGTTTTTAGATGAACTGGAAAAGGGGCCGTGGCCGAGTTTTGTTACGGATATAAAGCGCCAGGCCAAGACCAAACCCGAGCTTGAGGACCTCCTCGGGCAAGTTGAACTTTCGTACAAGGACAAGGAAACCCACTGGAAGCACGGCGGTATCGTGGGTGTCTTCGGTTACGGCGGGGGCGTCATCGGCAGATACTCCGACATGCCCAAGGAATTCCCGGGGGTTGCGCATTTTCACACTGTCCGCGTCAACCAGCCCTCCGGTCTGTATTATTCTACCAAGTATTTGGGGCAGCTCATGGAAATTTGGGAGAGACGCGGGAGTGGGTTAACCAATATGCACGGTTCCACCGGTGATATGGTCCTTTTGGGGACAACCACAGATCAATTAGAAGAGATCTTCTGGGAATTGACCCATGATCTTAATACCGACTTGGGAGGTTCAGGTTCGAACCTGCGCACACCGTCCTGCTGTCTGGGGATGTCCCGCTGTGAGTGGGCCTGTTTTGATACCCAGGCCGCTTGCCATCATATGACCAATCACTATCAGGACGAGCTGCACCGGCCGGCTTTCCCCTACAAGTTCAAATTTAAGTTTTCCGGTTGTCCCAATGACTGCGTGGCCGCCATTGCCCGCTCTGACATGGCCTTTATCGGCACCTGGCGGGATGATATCCGGATCGATCAGGTAGCCGTTGGCGCTTATGTAAATGGTGAGCTTAAGCCGAATGCCGGCGCCCACTCAGGCCGTGACTGGGGTAAGTTTGACATCGTAAAAGAGGTGATTAATCTCTGCCCGTCCAAATGTATGAGCTGGGACGGCAAGGCGCTCAAGATCAATAACAAAGAATGTGTGCGCTGTATGCACTGCATCAACGTCATGCCCAGGGCACTGCGCCCGGGTCTGGATAAAGGCTGTAGCATACTCTGCGGCGCCAAGGCCCCGATTCTTGAGGGTCAGCGGTTGGCTACCCTGATCGTCCCCTTCATAAAGATGGAGCCGCCCTATGAGGAAGTCAAGGGACTCATTGAGAAGGTCTGGGATTGGTGGATGGAACACGGCAAGAACCGTGAACGTCTGGGCGAGCTTATCGGCCGAGTGGGTATGCGGGAATTCCTTAAGGCGATCGAGGTCAAGGCTATTCCACAGATGGTAAAAGAACCGCGCTCGAATCCCTATATCTTCTGGGAAGAGTCAGCTGTGCCCGGCGGTTGGACGCGGGATCTCGCCGCATTCAGAAAGAAACATCCTCTATGATGAGCAGAGAATATATATAACTAAATTAGGAGGTCAGAGAATTATGGCTTATGATCCGAAAAATCCTATGAAAGACAGGATAACAGATATCGGCCCGCGGAATTATGAAGAGTTTATGCCGCCGGTGATAAAAAAGAATTTTGGCAAGTGGTTGTATCATGAGATACTCGAGCCCGGGATCTTGATGCACAAGGCCGAGAGCGGCGATGAGGTCTATACGGTGAGAGTAGCCGCCGCCCGTCTGATGAGTATTGAGCTGATACGCGATGCCATGAAGATCGCCGACAAACACTGTGAGGGTTGCCTCCGCTGGACCACGCGTAACAATATCGAGTTTATGGTCGATAACAAATCCAAACTGGAACCGTTGAAGGCTGATCTGAAGGCCAACCCGATGTTCCCGATCGGGGGTACCGGCGCCGGTGTGACCAATATCGTCCACACCCAGGGCTGGATCCACTGCCATACCCCGGCTATCGATGCCTCCGGTATCGTGAAGTCGGTCATGGACGATCTCTTCAAACACTTCCAGTCCATGGATCTGCCGGCCCAGGTGCGTATCGCCCTGGCCTGCTGTCTGAATATGTGTGGCGCGGTCCACTGCTCGGACATTGCTATCCTCGGATTTCACCGCAAACCGCCCTTTGTGCAGCATGAGGTTATCAGCCAGATCTGTGAGATTCCTCTGGCGATAGCGGCCTGCCCCACCGGCGCCATCAAGCCGGCCACGGTAGATGGCAAGAAGAGCGTGAGTGTTAACGGGGAACGCTGCATGTTCTGCGGCAACTGCTACACCATGTGCCCGGCCATGCCGCTTATGGATGCCGAGGCCGACTGTGTGGTTATCATGGTAGGCGGAAAGATATCCAACCGCATCAGCGCCCCGAAGTTCTCCAAGGTAGTTATTCCTGCCCTGCCGAGCAATCCGCCGCGCTGGCCGGAAGTGGTGGCCGCGGTCAGAAATATCCTGGAGACCTACGCCAAGAACGCTAACAAGTACGAGCGCATTGGCGAGTGGGCCGAGCGGATCGGATGGGAGAGATTCTTCGAGAAGTGCAACCTGCCATTTGACGTCAAGACGATTGATGACTATACCTTGGCTTATGATACATTGCGGACGACGACGCAGTTTAAGTTCTCTTAAACGTGCAGCTAACTCAAAACTTGAGGGAGTGTTGAACGATGGATATTGAAGAATTAAAAGCGAAGATCATGGAATGGGCCAACAAGCAGACCAAGCCTAAGTTTTACTTTAAGGACATGGGCAAGGCGGCCCCTGAACTGAGTCTCAGAGAGATCAAAAAGGCGGTTACCGCCCTGGTTCAGGAAGAAAAACTGGAACTCTGGTCTAGTGGCAGCAGCAGTATGTATGGGGTCAAGGGAAAGGGTCTTTCTGAAGAAGCGCAGATGGGAAAGCACGAAGAATAATCGTCTGCTGTGACCCCGGCCCGGTGGTAAGATTATCCTTAATCCTAATGAGGAATAGTTTGGGCTGGCTGGCTTAATCAATTCCAGGTAATTTAGGGTTTATACTGTTTAAGCCGTTCAAACTGTTTAAATGGTTAAATGTGAGAGGTACAGGCTGGCCTGAGAAGGGTCAGCCTGTACTTTTTTCTTTTCTCAGGGTATTCTGCCGGCCGAGCTTGACGGCTTAGTAAAAAGTAAAATTTACCGCAGAGGTCGCCGAGAACGCCGAGATAACATATTGAATAGTTTACTTTTTTTCTCTGCGAACTCTGCGTGCTCAGCGGTGAAAAAGGTTTTTTACGAATTGATCGAGCTTGTGCTGCTCGCCGTAGAATCCGGCTGAAAGGACTGTATTACCGCATACAGCCTCTCAATATGGTTATCTAAGTTGCGCATTATAATAGGTAGGTCGGCCTCGGGTTGAGGGCAGGTTTGCAGCGTGGCGTGTGCCATATCTTTCCAGTCATCCCTGGTGAAACGTTTGAGGGAGGAGAGAAACTCCTTTCTATCGATGGAAGCTGGACGCCCCGTCTCCTCTTTTATCTCCAGTGCCTCATAAAACCCTTTCATAACCGCATCCGGACAAAAATCGTCGGCCCAGGCCACATCCCCGGTCCCATCCAACCGATCCATACGCATCCGGATCATTAAGTGTACAAAGAAGTAGAGCAGGGCGGCCATCTTATTGCCTTCTTCGTCCGTTGAAAAAGATATCATGGGTTCATAGCGCCGCACGGTGATCAGTTTCAGGTCGATATCTTCGCCCTCTATTCGTGCGATGAAGTCCCCGGCGGCATGATGCCACAAGGATATTTGTTCAAAGGTAGCTATATCGTAGTAGAGGGTGAGGATTTTCGAAGCCAGCCGATATAAATTATAGCTCTGCCTGCCGGATAGATACCGGTAACCTTTATCTGAATCCCAGACGACGATCTTTTGGCCCTGGTCTTTGCTGTCTAGCGACAGATGAAATTCGTGGTAACCTTCCAGCCATTCTCCCAGGGATATCAGCATAGTATCGCCGGAGCCCTGGGGGGTGCGGTATTTAATCTCGCCCTTGTGATATACATGGGGCAAATACGGGAAGGCAAATTTATTATTCAGGTAGTTCAGCCAGTGAAAATCATTCTCCAGATAAAGCTTACCCGCCTCGGACAGGGCCGCAGTTACGACGAATTTGTTTAAGTCGTTCGCGGTGATGACGTCTATACTGGATATATGATACATGGCCCCGTGCTTTTCCGTGCGGATGGCAAGGCTGTCAATATCCTGTAAGGTAATCATCTTTCCTGTTTTCTTTTTTATGGCGTCTATTAATAACCGGTAAGAATCTCTGGATAGAAATGCCTTTATCGTTTCCAGATACTGGCCGTAGGTCAATCCGATTCTGTGGCCGCCTTTCCCGGTTCCGTCGATATCAGATAGACGGAGGGGTAAGGGAGACTCCAGCGCGATTTTATCAGGGACGATATCCCCGTAAGGAGAGGAAGAGAGGTATCTTATTTTGGGTTCGTATGCGTTACCGGCGGAGGTCATTATCAACTGCTCCTATGATTGAAAAATGTTAGATTGATCGTTTGTCGATATCTTTGTATAGTTAGTTTTCATCCGGAAACCCAAAAGATCCGGATGAGCTATCAGCACTTAGCTATCAGCGTTCAGCTTAATATGTTGTTTGTCTCAGGTTTTTGCTGACAGCTAATCGCTGATCGCTGAAAGCGTGAAGCCGGAAACGGTAGTTTCCGGATGAACACTAGTTAAAGCCATTATGGTTGACAATCTTAACAGATTATTTCGAAAATACGAGATGTTATTGTCCGAGATAGGCAGTGTCTTCCGGCGGGTGCGGGAAACACACGGCGATTGCGTGAGATGCCGGCCGGGCTGCACCGACTGTTGCTATGCAGTGTTTGAATTATTTCCCATTGAGGCCGCTTATTTGAGCTACCATTTTCATCAGCGCTTAAAACGCAAGGAGCGCCGGGAAGTCCTGCGTAGGGCTGAAAAAGCCCTTCTGGAGATTACCGGGGTAAGGGAAGGGATCAAAGATAAGGAGAGCGAAGTGCTTCAGATGGCTGAAGCCAGAATCAGGTGTCCCTTGCTCAGTGACCAGGGCCATTGCCTGCTCTATGAATACAGGCCTATTACCTGCCGGCTTTACGGGATACCAACCGCTATCCGCGGGGCAGGCCATACCTGCGGGAAGTCCGGCTTTGATAAGGGGACGGTTTATCCCACTGTAAATCTGGATCTAATCCATGAAAGACTCTTTACTCTGTCCGTTGAACTTTGGGGAGCACATGACTACCGCCAGGTATATGAAGAGGCTCGAAAATTAGTCCCGGTTTCCCTGGCGCTTAAGATGAGCAGGTAACCCTTTCTATGGCCTGAGAAGCCAGTTCTCCTACGGTTTTTTCCTCCACCCTGCCGTCATCGTATATCCTGAGACAAGCCCGATCATCTTTAAGCCTTTTCAGGCTGCCTACAGCCTCTTTGGCCTTCATGTGCCCCAGGGCCCAGGCGGCATGGCCTCGCACCGCAGGTTCCGGGTCATCCAGGAAATCAAAAACACCGAAAAATGGCGTGCCTTTTAATAGCTCCGGATGGCGTTTACCTATTCTGCCGATGGCCCAGAGGGCAGCCGCACAGGAGGTTTGATCCTTTAAGAAGGAAAATAGCGGGGGGATAAAACCGGTGAAGAGATCGGGCCGGACACTTATTATTTCTCCACTGGCCTCGAGGAAGCCCCAGCTTGTGGCGGCCGAGTCGGCAGCAGACGAAAGCAGTCGCCTGAGCAGATCGGCGGCGGCTTGCGGATTTTTGTCTGCCACGTACCCGGCGGCTTTTCCCAATATTTCTACGGCCCGCCAACGTAAAAGCTCATCCGGGGAGTACAAAAGCCGTTGCAACGCGGCCAGCACCCGTTTATCTTCCTTGGCCATGGAGAGCAACTCTTCTTCCCGGTTCTCTTCAACTAACCTCTGGATAAGTTTTTTAGAAAACGATTTTGATGGCCCGGGGTGTTCGACGGATGATTCGTCGTTTATCACCGGGGCCTTGGCCAGCTCAGCCCGTACCTTTTCCTCAGATACCTCTCTAATCTCCTTCCCCAATCTTATGAAAAGGAGAACAGCGCGGGCATGGGCTATCTTGGCTACGACTTTATGCTCTTTCTCATTGTAGTTTTCTATACGATTTTCGATATAATCTTTGTCCGGTTCAAGTTGCCAGGCCAAGTCCCAGTCCCCGCCGCAGGCAAATAGCAGGGCCTCCACCATGGCGGCCCCCACGTTGTGTCCGGTGACATCACAGGCATAGACTGCCCCGCACTGACATCTGCCCATGTTGAATTCAGTAAGCCTTTTGGTATTCAATTCACGTGGCCGGTCAACCAAAGAGCCACAGAAAGGACACCTTGGCGGCTGTGCCTCTGTTATAATGCTCATGCCATCCTTCTCGTCGATTTATAAGAATTTCTATTTAGTGTTCATCCGGAAACCCCGGTTTTCTAGATGGAGCGGTCAGCAGTCAGCTATCAGCTTAACATGTTGTTTGTCTTGTTTTTTTGCTGACGGCTGAAAGCTGATCGCTGAGAGCTTTCATCCGGAAACGGCAGTTTCCAGATGAACACTATTTAGATTTGACTTGGATTTCTTTAACAAAATCCGGATGAACCTGATAGCCCAACTCCATGGCCCGGTTGCAGTGTTCGGCAGCCAGCTTATATTCCTTTTTAAAGTAATGGGCCACGGCCAGGTTGTTGTGGGCTATGGCGAAGTCAGGTTTTTCCTGAAGACTCTTCTTGGCAGCCTCGATGGCCTCATCATAAAGTCCCTTTTCGATATAAGCCGTAGCCAGGTTGGTCCAGCCCTCGGAAAAATCGCTGTTGAGATCCACCGCCTTTTTCAAAAATTCTATGGCCTTACCCCATTCGCCTTTTTGCATCCAGGCAAAGCCGAGATTGCCGTAGGCCTGTGTTACATAAGGATTAACCTTGAGGGCTTTTTCATTTTCCCTGATGGCTCCGTCCAAATCACCTTTCTGAAAATAGAAGCCGCCGAGATTGACATATAGCGAGGCATTTGTCGAGTCAATCTCCAGAGCCTTTTTGGTATGCGCAATGGCATCATCGATGCGTCCGCCCTTCCAGCAGGCCAGGGCCAGGCGGCTAAGTACAATGACCGATTTAGGATTTTCCGACGCCTCTTTTTCGAGAGAACTGATGATGTCTTCGATATTTGTATTTTGTTCTGTCATGGATTAACCTCTGTCTGAGTTATAGTTGCAATGTGACCGATTCTAATAAACTTTGGTAATTAAATCAACCTTTTTACATCCAGGCTAGTGTATTAGGGACGGGCTATGAACCTGGTGTTATAGATATTTTTATTGACAAAATTACCGGCGGAGTTTATAGATTTTCTGTTAGAATGAATAGTAATTCAAATCTTGGCGATAGCAGTTAATTTTGTAATATAACCCCTAATCATTTTTAACTAAATGATCCAACGTTATTATCCCAGAGTGGCGATAGCAGCCCTTAGAGGAGGATCCGGGAAGACGATTCTTTCTCTGGGGATTATTGTGGCCCTGCGCAATAAAGGTTTTAAAATAGTTCCCTTCAAAAAAGGTCCGGATTATATCGATGCGGGTTGGCTGACTTTAGCTGCTGAACACCCTTGCTATAATCTTGACCCATTCCTCATGGGTAAAGAGCAGGTTATATCTTCCTTCCAGTTACGGATAGATGAAGGTGAATGTGCAATTATAGAGGGGAACCGGGGGCTATACGACGGGACAGATGAAGCTGGAACTTATAGTACGGCTGAACTTGCCAAGATGCTCCAAACCCCGGTTATATTAGTGGTTGATTGCAGTAAGGTCACGCGTACGGTGGCAGCCATGATCCTAGGCTGCCAGAAGTTTGATCCGGCGGTGGATATCAGGGGCATTATACTCAATCAGATAGCCAGAAGCCGCCATGAGGCTATGGTGCGCAGTACTGTAGAGCATTATTGCGGGCTGCCGGTCATTGGCGCGCTGCCTCGGTTGAAGGAAGGCCGGCTTCCAGAACGGCACATGGGGCTGACGCCCCATTTTGAACACCAGAGTTCTATAGATGCCGCTATGGCCATAGGCAGTATGGTAGAAAAGTATGTGGACCTGGATAAACTGTGGGAGATAGCTGTACAGTCCCCGCCATTGCTGGTTGATGAGCCTGTTAAGGAGAGATTATCTGTAAAGTCATATAAGCAGCCGTGTATAGGGGTTATTAGAGACTCTGCCTTCCAGTTTTATTATCCCGAGAACCTCCAGGAATTGGTGAAATATGGGGCTAGATTAATAGATGTCAGTCCCTTGCGGGATACTCAGCTTCCGGAGTTAGACGCTCTCTATATAGGCGGGGGATTTCCGGAAACCCATGCCGAGCTTCTGGCAGCAAACAAGAATTTTGCCGGTTCTTTACGGGCGAGGGTAGAAGAAGGCCTCCCGGTTTACGCAGAGTGCGGCGGGTTGATATATTTAGGAAGAAGTATAAGTATAGACAACACAGTATATCCGATGGCGGGTGTGCTTCCGGTGGATTTTTGCCTTGGGAAGAGGCCGCAGGGGCATGGATATACGGAGATGCTGGTAGACAAGCCCAATCCTTATTTTGCCTGTGGTTCTGTCCTGCGGGGGCATGAATTTCATTATTCGCGTGTCGTGGCCTGGGAAAAGAATACCGGTGCGTATATGGCCTTTTCTGTTAACCGCGGATATGGTGTTGATGGGGAACGGGACGGATTTTGCTACAAAAATGTCCTGGCCACATATACACACCTCCACGCCTTGGGCATACGAGAATGGGCCGGCGCACTGGTAAGGAGGGCCTTGGATTACAAACGGATCCTAACCCAGTCGCCTTTAAAACTGCTTGCTTCGGCTGTAAAAGTGTGATATAGGTTCCAATCCAAAATTAACTAATATTAGGTAAGGCGGCGATTGTCGTCAAATTTGTAGAGAGGAGGATTAAGTATCATGGCTTATACGGTAACTGTGGACAAGGACAAATGTAGCGGAGATAGCCTTTGTGTGGACAACTGCCCGGGGCAGGTGCTGGAGCTGGTAGATGGAAAGGCAGAGCCTGTCAACATGGATGACTGCCTGGGTTGTCAGTCCTGTATGGAAGTTTGCACGACCGGTGCGATCACAGTAACAGAAGATTAAGTAAATAAGTACGGAATCGGAGACTAACCGACGGTAAAGGCCCTGCCTCATCTATCAGGCAGGGCCTTTTTTGTAGTTTTGGCCTATGATTAGGCCCTTAGCTCTAAATCCCGTGTTTTTTATGGCAGAAAACTGGAAAGCTTAAAGCTCAAAGCTGAAGGCTGAAAGCCAAAAAGAACGACAAATTTCAAAGTTCAAATGAATGTCAAAGCACTAAAGTTCAAAACGTCACTCGCCACTGGTCATTGGTTAAGTTGGAGGATGGATCACTTTTATCAGTGACAAATGACTATTGACTAATGACATTATAGTTATTTGGATTTGACTTGGACTTTTGATTTTGAAATTATATGGTTACTTTTGTTTCCCTCGTCCCGGTCAGGCCTGATGGGTGCCGATTTTGATCTGCTCGGTCAGATATTCAACCTGGTAGCCTAGAGGTGATTTTTTCTCCATTTCGCGCTGGACGAAATTAACTGCGTGCAGGATAGTGGCGTGGTTTCTGTTAAATTCCTTCCCTATGGCCTCCAGGGAGTGCTTGGTAAGAACGCGGGACAAGTAGACGGCTATATGCCGCGGATGGGCAATAGCCTGCTTGCGACTCTTGGACTTTAATACGTCCAGGGTAACCTTATAGTACTGACAAATGATCTTTTGGATCAGATCCAGAGAGACTTCCTCCCTTTTCTTTATCAGGTATTTGGTTGCTTCTCTGGCCATATCCAGGGTGATCGGTTGACAGAGGAGAGAGGACTGCGCGGCCAGGCTGATTACACTGCTTTCCAATTGCCGGATGTCATCGGTGATAGTATCGGCCAGGTAATTTATAACCTCATCCGGCAGAGATATTCCCTGGTTCTGGGCCTTCTTCTGAAGGATGTTTATCCGGGTATTATAGTCGGGCGGGAGGATACTGGCAATCAACCCGCTATTAAGCCTGGACCGGAGGGCGTTGTTCAGCCGCGGGATATCTTTCGGAGATTGGGAACTCGTCATGATAATAGTCCTGCCGGATTCGGCGAGCCTGTCCAGGACAGGGCCAAGTTCTGCCTGGGTACGTTGTTTACCCTCAAAGAAGTGTACTTCGTCAAGCAGGAGGACATGGCAATTTGTGCGGTATTTTTCTTTGAATTGTTCGATGGTATTTGTTTTAAGTGCCCGGACCATGTCATTGGTAAATTCTTCAGCAGTTACATAAATTAGTTTTTTTGTTTTGTCCTGACCAAGCATGTAATGGGCTATGGCGTGTGCCAGATGACTTTTCCCCAGTCCTGTATTTGAGAGCAGGTATAGAAAGTTGTTATAGGTGCTGGTCCCTTGCGCTATGGCCTGGGCTATGGTGAAGGCAAAGCTGTTTGAGTTGCCGGTCACAAATTGATCGAAAGTAAAACGGGGACATAATCGCCTGCAGTAAGGCACTTCAGTTTGCAGGCCGGGCAAAAGCAATTGTTCATCGGCCTTAGGCTTGTTGTTGCTATTGTTTTCATTAGATCCTGCCGATGCTGCTATCAATTGGACATTTAATTTTTTACTACAAAGGGTTCCCAGTTCGTCCCTGATTAATGGCAGATAATTATCCCGTACCCAGCTTAGAGAAAATCGGTTGGGGCAGGTCAGGACAAAGGTATTTTCATCCTGGCTGCTGCAGCTTATCGGATCGATCCAGATATGAAAACTGCTGTCTGGAATCTTATTTTTAAGAGAATTTTTTAATTCTTGCCAGATTTCTTGCATAAGCTGATTTTTTTGTTTTTGAAATGTTAGGGCAAAGACAATTAAGTAATCCTACTCTCCTTAATAAAGATTCGCCGGGTTTCTGTCAAAGGTGATTAAAGACGATTCTCTCGATGAAACCCTCTTATTTTTAAAGATGGTTTAACCTTCTGTTTTTTCTTTATATCTATTTTTACCAGAGAGTAACTTATTTAAAAGACGGCAGTTTGTATAATTAGAGTCAAGACCAATGGTTTCAGGAAGTTATTTATGAAAAACTCCCGGTTGGTTAAGGTTATCAACACCACAAGATCTCTCCGTATCTCTCTTTTTCTCAATTTTTTAACCTATTTTATGTTTATTTCTTTTTGCATTTGTCGTACATAGGGGGCTGTCAATTTTATTTGAATAATTTAAACAGGTTTGGCATCATAGGGCTAAAAAGGCGGGATAAAAAATTGGTTTCTATTCCTACCTCTGAACAATGTCTGGCTTTAATGGACGAATATAAGGTAATGGACCACGTGCGGCAGCATTGCCGTAAGGTGGCAGAGGTTGCCCTTTTTATTGCCGATAAACTGATGTTGCCCGGCGTCAAGTTAAACATTCCTTTGATAGAAGCCGCTGCCCTGCTTCATGACATCACGAAGATTGAGGCGCTGGGGCAGGGGGAAAATCATGCCGAGACCGGGGCAGACCTCCTTGAAAAACTGGGATTTCCGACTGTAGCTCACATAGTAAGACAACACGTACACTTATCAGGGCCGATTATTGGGACGCCGATTAATGAATCAGAAGTCGTCAACTATGCCGATAAGCGGGTTTTGCATACCACTGTGGTCAGTTTGAGGGATAGATTTGATTATATCCGGGAAAAGTATGGGCATGGCGACCCGGTTAGGATAACCAGAATAAACAGGATCGAGGAAGAGACCCGGGAGCTTGAGAAAAAACTTTTTGCTCAGTTGCCCATAAAACCAGAGGATATACCGCATTCTAATCAATTTTGATGATTTCGTAACAATTTAGCGCTCTTAAAAATGCGCTAAATCTCATTGCAAAATGGAAAATGCAACATGGAAAATGTAAAATTTCGGATAAAAACCATCAACATTTTGAATTTTGCACTTTGAATTGAAGTTTAGCCAGTTTTTCAAAAGGCTAAACTGATACGAGATTTAAATTTCGAGATGTCTTAAAGAATATGGGGGTGCTATGGCCAAAGATAAAAAGATAAGATTAGCCCTGATTTCGGGGGGAGAGTCATCCGAACGAGAGGTTTCCCTTAAGGGGGGAGACCAGGTAGAAGGCGCACTGGATAGAGACAAGTATGATATTATACGCTATGATCCGGCTTGTGACCTGGAGGTTCTGGTTAAGGATGCGGGCCGGATAGATGCGGCGTTTGTCCTTCTCCATGGTAAATATGGCGAGGATGGGACTATCCAGGGGCTCCTGGATCTCTTGCATATACCATATCAGGGGTCCGGGGTCCTGGGCAGCGCTCTGGCCATGGACAAGGAGTTATCACGGATTCTTTATTCTCAGGCCGGCCTGAATATCCCGCGTGGTAAGGTCATGCGGCCGGGTTCTTATAACGCTGAAGCTATAGCCGCGGAACTCGGACTCCCTGTCGTTATCAAACCTGTAGATCAAGGTTCCAGTATTGGTATGAGTATCCCGCAGACAGTAGAAGAGGTGAAAAAAGGCCTGGTCGAGGCATTTAAATACAGCCCGCGTGTGCTCGTGGAAGAATATATAAAAGGGATTGAAATTACCGGCGGGGTTATAGGTAATGATGAGCTGGAGGCATTGCCTATTGTAGAAATCATACCGGGCGAAGGTCACGTTTTCTTTGATTATCAGGCCAAATACCAGACCGGCGCTACCAAAGAGATCTGTCCCGCCCGCATCAGCGCTTCATTGACCAAAAATGCCCAGGAATGTGCCGGCACAGCCCATCGGGTCTTACGATTGCGGGGTTATAGCCGCACGGATATGATTATCTGCGATGACCGGATTTATATCCTGGAGACAAACACCATCCCGGGCATGACCAGAACCAGCCTATTACCCTTGGCGGCCCGGGAGGCGGGGATGGATTTTTCCGCCTTGTTAGACAGGCTGATTATGTTAGCCCTGGAGGCCGCAGGGAAGGCTGTCCGCTGAAAGCTGAATGCGGCTTACATCTTCCCGGCCCTGGTCATTAAGGATTCTAAGGTTTCGCGAAGGCGCGCGGCCAGCGCGCCTTTCTGGCCGGGCTTGTAATCAACGGTCTCCATGGCCTGACCGATCAGAATATTGATATGTCCAGGCCGCACCCACAGGCTGCCACGCGGGAGAACATCTTTAGAACCATGGATAGCCAGAGGGACAACCGGACATCCGGATTTTAAGGCCAGGACAATACCGCCCATTTTAAAAGGCAACAGCCGGCCATCGACACTCCGTGTCCCTTCGGGAAATATAAGAACAGATGTCCCGCCCCGTATTTTTCGGGCGGCTTCTTCCAGACTTTTTATGGCCTCTTTGGGGTGAGAGCGGTCGATTGGTATGTACCCGACACGGCGCATAGCCAAACCGAATAGGGGTATCTGGAAGAGTTCCTTCTTGGCCAGCCAGCGAAATTGCGCAGGCAAATAACCCAGAACAGCCGGTATATCAAACTGACTCTGGTGATTGGCGGCATAAATGTATGGTTGCCCCCGGCGTATGTTCTCCAATCCCTCTATGGTGACCTTTACTCCGCATCCCCGGAGGACGATCCTCGCCCAGAGCCGGGCTACGCGATGCGGGGCATTACCCCTCTTGTCAAAGACAGAACTTATGATGGTTATGATGCTGAAGATCGGGGTGATTACCGGCAGCCATATAAAAAGAAAAACGCTGCGTATGCCGTTGAGTATCTTTCTCATCTCGCTTTTGTGTTACGGGTGCTTAAAGGCCAATTTTGCTGACCGAATGTACCTTCTTTTAATTTGATAAGTCAACGCAAAATTTATCGAATCTTTTGGTTGACAATTCTTGCCCGATCACTATTATGGTCTAATTAATCAGTATCTTAAAAAATAGTTCTACCAAGGAGAAGGGCCTATGGAAGACTTAAAGAAGATGTACAAGACGATTATGGCCGACCGCTTTCCAGAGGCCATGACCATTACCTTTGGAGATCAGAAATTAAGTTATCGGAAGAGGGCATGGAAGATACCGGATGAATCTGGGGTTTTTGTGGAGAAGGGGCTGCGCTATGGCGAAAATCCAGGCCAGGAGGCCGCCCTTTATGAGCTGGTAGGCGGAAATCTGGTTTGCGGGGAGTGTCATTACATTGAACCAGGACGAGGTCTGGTAAGCGCTATAACCGAGGCGGATATGATCCAGGCCGGTAAACACCCTGGCAAAACCAATCTTACTGATGCCGATAATTCATTGAATATTTTGAAATTTTTGACCCGCAAGCCGGCCGTGGTTATCGTAAAACACAATAATCCTTGCGGGGTGGCCTATGGCAATACCTTGGCTGAGGCCTACCGGCGGGCGGATCGTGCGGACCGCATAGCGGCCTTCGGCGGGTGCGCGGCCTTTAACCGGGCCATGGACAAGGAGACAGCGGAGGAGGTATCCGGGCATTACCTGGAGGTGGTGGCGGCTCCGGAGTATGAGGAGGGTGCCGTAGATATCCTGAAACAGCGTAAAAACCTGCGGATCATACGTATCAGCCGGATGGATCGCCTGGAGGATTATTTAACCGCCCGCTTCGTGGATTTTAAGAGCCTTATGGACGGGGGCATTATTGTCCAACAGTCTCCGGTCAATGCCATCCGCACCAGGGAAGATCTGAAACCGGCCCATACCGTGTATAAGGGGCAGGAATATCGGATTAAAAGGCTGCCTGCAGAGAGGGAGTACGAAGACATTCTCTTCGGCTGGAGTGTTGAACAGGGAGTTACCTCGAACTCTGTTCTCTACGTCAAGGACGGCGTGACTGTGGGCATTGGTACCGGCGAGCAGGACCGGGTCGGTGTGGCTGAGATCGCTGTGTTTAAGGCATATACCAAGCATGCAGATGCGCTATGTTTCGACCGCTATGGTATTCCCTATAAGACACTGGAAATGGAGATAGCAGCCGGCAAGAGGGATAAGGCGGCCAAAGAGGAAATCGACCGGGAGGCTAAGGAAAATCACGGCGGCTTAAGGGGTGCGGTCATGGTCTCAGATGCCTTTTTCCCTTTCCGCGATGGGGTTGATGTAGGTATCAAGGAAGGTGTCTCCGCCATTGTTCATCCGGGCGGATCAGACAGGGATTTTGAATCAATTTTGGCCTGTAATGAGGCCGATCCACCGGTGGCTATGGTCTATACCGGACAGCGGGCATTCAAACACTAGCTTTTTGGGGTATTTCCCCCGTCATGGGGTACAATGCCCCACAGGAAAGAAACGCCCGCGGATGTGTTTTTCCGGGTATATCTAAAAATAATCATTAATATCAGTCCGTTGATTTATTAAAGAGTGTTTCCTATACCAGTTTATCTATGGCATGGAAGTTGCTGAAAAATAATGAGTTCCTATTAAGATTAGGCCCTGAGTTCTGTAAAAAATGGAAGCCAGAGGGTTGTTAGCCGGTGCCCGAGCCTAGATATAGCTATATCGCCCTTTGCTCCAGGGATGAAAATTGTACCAACCAGGTACATGAAGTTACAACTGCCTTTCAGGAGAAGTGCAAAGAGCTGGGTGTCAAGGTAAGCATCCGTAAGATCAAGACCGTATGCAGCGGTCGTTGTAATAAGGGTGTCTTTGTGGATATTGGCGGGGCTGTGTTTTACCACATGGTAAGACCTGATAACGTGGAATCCATTATACGGGATACCATATTGGAAGGAGATGTGCTTTCAGCCCATTATTCGATTGAACGCTCGTTTGTAGGCGATGAAAAGGTGATATACGATAGGCCTGCCAATGTGCTGATTTATACAGATTCTCAATTTTGTTTGGCAGAAGGATTGCGGGGTCTGTTACGCAAGGATGGTCTTTCCTCTTGCGGCAAATGTGTCCCCTGTCGTCTGGGTGTCAAGAAATTAGACCATATCTTATCAGCTTTGCTGGACGGGAAGGCGCGAGTGGATGATGTGGATAGATTGCGGGAATTAGCGGTGGTTATGGATGCCAGTTCCCGATGTGCCTTGGCGGGTAAGTTCGTGGCGCCTCTCTTTGTGGCCATGGACAATTTCGGTGAGGAGTTGAATTTTGTCTGCGTCTTGAGCGAAGACGCAAGTTGTGTCTGTGAGTTGAAAGATTCCGACGGGCGGTGTTTGACCGGGAGTGCTTGAGAAGTAGAGAAATCATATAGAGGAAGGAGTTTATTATGGCGCTTGACCCAAGAAAGCATAAGGATTGGCAGATTGCTGAAGATGCAGAGAAACACATGAAAGACGTCTATCAACTGGCTGATGAATTGGGGCTGAAAAAGGAAGAGCTGTTGCCATACGGGCATTATGTGGCCAAGATCGATTTTGCCAAGGTTACGGAACGCTTGAAGAAAAGGCCGGATGCAAAATATATCGATGTCACGGCTATCACGCCGACTCCGTTGGGCGAAGGCAAAAGCACGTCGGCTATGGGCCTGGTGGAGGGGCTGGGTAAGAGGAAAAAACGCGTAATCGGTGCGATCCGGCAGCCCTCCGGCGGGCCGACTATGAATATCAAGGGTAGCGCGGCGGGCGGAGGTCTGGCGCAGTGCATTCCGCTTACGCCGTTCTCACTGGGGCTGACCGGAGACATCAATGCCATCATGAATGCTCATAATCTGGCCATGGTAGCCCTTACCTCGCGCATGCAGCATGAATTCAACTATTCCGACGACCGTTTGAAGAAGATAGGTTTGAAAAGGCTCGATATCGATCCCAAGAATGTGGCCATGGGCTGGATTATGGACTTTTGCGCCCAGGCCCTGCGAAATATCATAATAGGAATCGGCGGGAAGATGGACGGGTTTCAGATGCAATCGAAGTTCGCCATTGCCGTAAGCTCCGAGGTCATGGCTATCTTGGCCGTATCCACAAGCCTGGCGGATATGCGCGAGCGCATGGGGCGGATTGTAGTGGCATACAGCCGGAGCGGGCAGCCGGTCACGACAAAAGATCTAGAAGTGGACGGGGCCATGACGGCGTGGATGGTTGAGGCCATGAATCCGAACCTGATGCAGAGCCTGGAAGGGCAGCCGGTGCTGGTTCATGCCGGTCCGTTTGCCAACATTGCTATCGGGCAGTCTTCTATCGTGGCAGACCGGGTTGGGCTTAAACTGGCTGACTATCATGTTACCGAGAGCGGCTTTGGCGCCGACATAGGGTTCGAAAAATTCTGGAATCTGAAGTGCCGCTTTAGCGGCCTGAAGCCCCACTGCGCGGTGGTTGTGGCTACCATACGGGCTCTGAAGTGTCACGGCGGCGCTCCCATCCCGGTTCCGGGCCGTCCCATGCCTGCCGAGTACGCCGGCGAGAACGTGGGATGGGTGGAAAAAGGTACGGCAAATCTTGTACACCACATCCAGACGGTAAAGAAGGCCGGGATTAATCCCGTGGTCTGTATCAATGCCTTCCATACGGATACCAAAAATGAAATCGCCGCGGTGCGCCGGCTGGCCGAGGCCGCCGGGGCTCGCGTAGCCCTGTCCAATCACTGGCTGAAAGGCGGTGAAGGAGCCCTTGAATTTGCCGATGCAGTAATCGAGGCCTGTGAGGAAAAGACCAAATTCAAGTTTCTTTATGATCTAAAAACGCCGCTGGCCAAGCGCGTAGAGCTTATTGCCAGGGAGGTCTATGGGGCCGATGGCGTCAGCTTTGCCCCGGAGGCGGCGGCCAAGCTCCAGGCCATGGAAAAGGATCCTGAGATGGCTAAGCTTGGGACATGCATGGTCAAGACCCACTTGAGTCTGTCCCACGATCCGAACCTAAAGGGTGTGCCAAAGGCCTGGACTTTGCCGGTTAGGGATGTATTGGTTTATAAGGGTGCGGGATTCGTAGTGCCGGTGGCCGGCGCCATTAGTCTTATGCCGGGGACAGGTTCGGATCCGGCCTATCGCCGTATAGATGTGGATGTCAAGACCGGTAAGGTTAAGGGACTATTTTAAGAATAAGCGTTCAGCTTACAGCTATCAGCTTTCAGTAAAGAATGATGGATGATTGCTGACCGCTGATTGCTTTATAAGGAGAGAAATATGGCAGCGAAGATTATTAGCGGAACAGAGATTGCCAAGCATATCCGGGCGGAGTTAAAGGAGGAAGTAGCCAATCTCGAGACAAACCATGACATCATCCCCGGCCTGGCCACCGTTCTGGTCGGGGATAATCCGGCCTCAAAGGTCTATGTGGGTCAGAAGGAAAAGGCATGTAAGGAACTTGGTATCTATTCAGAGAGGATCGACGTCGCGGCGGACACGACGGAATCCGAACTCCTTGCCCTGATCGACAGGCTCAATCGCGATCCCAAGATAAACGGCATATTGGTACAGTTGCCGCTTCCAAAACACATCGACGAAAAAAAGGTTCTTTATGCCATTGACCCTGCGAAGGACGTTGACGGGTTTCACCCGGTAAACGTAGGTAAACTCCTGATCGGGGCCAAGTGCTTTTTGCCCTGCACCCCTCATGGCATCCAGGAGCTTTTGGTGCGTTCAGGCGTGGAGACGGCTGGCGCGGAGGTTGTGGTGGTCGGACGAAGCAACATTGTCGGGAAACCTATAGCGAACATGCTGCTGCAAAAGGGCAAGGGCGCGGATGCGACCGTCACCCTCTGCCACACGCGCACGAAGGACATGGCCTTCCACACCCGCAGGGCCGACATCCTCATCGTTGCGGCCGGGAAGCCCAAGACCGTGACCGGCGATATGGTGAAGGAAGGTGTAGTAGTCATCGACGTCGGCGTAAACCGCATCGGCCAGACCCCTGAGGGGAAGGCTATCCTGGCCGGAGATGTAGACTTTGATTCGGTGAAGGAGAAGGCAGCGGCAATAACGCCTGTGCCGGGCGGGGTCGGCCCCATGACGATCACCATGCTGATGATGAATACCATCCAGGCGGCCAAAGAGCAGGGGCATGTAGCATAAGTATTGTCTTCGGCGGCACTCAGCGGCTTCAGCTGTGTAGCATATTTGACTTATACCCAAAATGGCATTATCTTGCAGTAACCTAGTATTTTCTTACTCGTGGAGGAATAAGCATGGAAAGGAAGAGAACGGCCTTTTGCCCTTCGATTTGCCCGGGCATCGAATGTGAGGCCAGCAATCAGGTCCTCGAATTTGCGGATAAAAAGGGCGTCAGGACCTTTGTCCAGAGAATAGAGGGCAGGGGTCTGGACCGATGCCAGTTTGGTGCTGGGGGCACTTGTTGCCGCAACTGTTCTATGGGCCCCTGTATGATGATCGAAGGCGTCCCGGAGTCCATAGGCATTTGTGGGGCCACTCCGGCTACTACAGCGGCCCGTAATTTTTTGCGGATGATAGCGGCAGGCTCTGCCGCTCATATTGACCATGGCCGGGAGACAGCCGTGGGGTTCCTAGCGGCAGCCAAAGGAGAGGCGCCCTATGAGATAAAAGACGAGAAAAAACTCCTTTCCACCGCCCAACTCTTTGAGATTAAGACTGAGGGACGAAGCATAAAGGATATTGCCATTGAACTAGGTGAAAAGGCCTTGGCCGAGTTTGGCAAACAGGATGGGGGTCTATATTTGATAAAGCGGGCGCCGGCCAAGAGGCAGGAGGTGTGGAAGAAGTTGGGCGTTCTGCCCCGCGGGATTGACCGGGAAGTCGTGGAGATTATGCACCGCACCCACATGGGCACCGATCAGGATTACGAAAATCTTATCTTGCAGGGCACAAGATGCGCCCTAGCTGATGGCTGGGGCGCGTCCATGATTTCTACGGAACTCCAGGACATTCTTTTTGGCACACCGGTACCCATCCGGGCCATGGTCAATCTCGGTGTCCTCAAGACGGATGAGGTCAATGTGGTGGTGCATGGTCATGAGCCGCTCCTTTCCGAGGCCCTGGCCATGGTGGCGGATGATCCGGAAATTGTAGCTGCCGCCCGGGCGGTCGGGGCTAAGGGCGTGAATCTGGCCGGCGTCTGCTGTACCGGTAATGAGGTTTTGATGCGTCACGGTATTCCCGTCGCCGGTAGTTTTATCCAGCAGGAAATTGTCTTGGCCACCGGCGCGGTGGAGGCCATGGTAGTGGACATCCAGTGCATAATGCAGTCTTTACCTGTAGTGGCCAAGTGCTTCCATACCGAGATTATTACCACCTCACCGCGGGCGAAGATAGCCGGTGCTACACATATAGAGTTTGATCATCATAACGCCCTCCAGGTAGCCAGGGACATTGTAAAGCGTGCTATTTCCCGCTATCCGCAAAGGGGCGAAGTGCATATCCCGCAGCGTAAAACGGAGATAGTAGCCGGGTTCAGTCATGAGACGATAAATCATATGTTAGGCGGCGCTTTTCGTGCCTCGTACCGTCCTCTCAACGATAATATTATCAACGGGCGTATAAAGGGCGTAGGCGCTGTCGTCGGTTGTGACAGCGCCCGGGTGCGTTCCGGTTACGTGCATACTACTGTGGCCAGGGAATTGATTGCGAACGATGTGCTCGTTATTGCGACAGGTTGTGCGGCTACGGCCTGCGGCCGGGAAGGGCTTCTGACGCCGGAGGCGGCCAGCCTGTGTGGACCGGGACTCCGGGAAGTCTGTGAGACAGTGGGTATTCCTCCTGTACTCCACATGGGGTCATGCGTGGATAACAGCCGTATCTTGATCGCTGCCACTGAGATTGTACGGGAGGGCGGCCTGGGCGATGACATAAGCCAAATCCCGGCAGTGGGTTGTGCCCCGGAGTGGATGAGTGAGAAGGCCATATCTATCGGCCATTATTTTGTGGCCAGCGGGGCTAGTGTCGTCTTCGGGAATACCTTTCCGACCACCAAGAGTCAGGTGTTTACGGATTACCTCTTTAAAGATCTGCTTGACCTTTACGGCGGCTGCTGGGGTATGGAAAATGATCCACATAATATTGCCAGATGGATGATTGAGGCGTTGGATCGGAGGCGCGAGGCCCTGGGTATCCATAAGAAAAAGGAGCGCGTCCTTTTTGATATGGCCATGCGCCGCGAATTATAGCCTATGGGTTTTTGTATTTTGTGTGCGCTTTTCGTGAGTAAATATTCCAGGGAGTAAAGAGTTATGGGTAGAGAACAAGGCGCCAAGTCGGGTGCAGTAGTGGTAATCGGGGGCGGTGTGACTGGCGTCCAGTCCGCCCTTGACCTTGCCGGCATGGGTTTTTATGTCTATCTGGTGGAGAAGACAGGTTCGATTGGCGGGGCCATGGCCCGTCTCGACAAGACCTTTCCAACCAATGACTGTTCCCTTTGAATCCTGGCGCCGAAGTTGGTGGAGGCCGGTCGGTCTCCTAACATAAAGATTCTTACAAATGCCAGTCTTGAGTCGTTGGAGGGAGAGGCGGGGAATTTTACCGCCCGAATACATCGTGAGCCTCGGTTTATCGACGAGGAACTGTGTACGGCCTGCGGTCAGTGTACTATGTATTGTCCGGTCTTTGTGACGGACGGGTACAACGAGGGACTGGCTATCACAAAGGCTCCGCACAAGGACTACGCGCAGGCGGTGCCCGCAGCGTTTTACATTGACCCGAAGAAATGTCTCTTCTTGAATCATGAGACGTGTCAGATTTGCGTCCCGACGTGTCAGGCCAAGGCCATCGACTTCAGTCAGAAAGAAGAATGGCTGGATCTTAATGTGGGAGCAGTGATACTTGCTCCCGGGTTTGGGCGGATCTCCGACGAGGTCCTTTCGAGGTATGGTTACGGACGCTTTCCGGATGTCGTGACCAGTCTTGAATTCGAGAGGATTATGTGTGCCTCCGGGCCTTCGAAAGGAGAGATAATAAGGCCATCCGATGGCAAGCACCCCAAGAGGATCGCTTTCCTCCAGTGCATCGGATCGAGAGACCTTACCTCCGGGAACGGGTATTGCTCTTCCGTCTGCTGTATGTACTCCATCAAGGAGGCCACGATAGTCAAGGAGCACGCACCCGATACGGATATTTGCCTGTTCTACATGGACATGCGTACCCCGGGCAAAGGTTTCGACTCCAGTCGGCAACGGGCACGGGACCAATACGGCCTTACATTCATACGGAGCAGAGTAGCTAGTGTCTCGGAGATAGACGACCGTCTCAGACTTTCGTACGTAGATCGCCGGGGACACCATCATGAAGAGGACTTCGACATGGTTGTCCTGTCGGTTGGCCTCGAGTCTCCCGACGATGCGCAGAAGCTGGCCAAGGTTGCCGGCATCAAGCTGAATGAACACGATTTTTGCCGCACCCAGACGCTGCTGCCCCTTAGCACGACGCGGCCGGGAGTATATGTAGCCGGTGCTTTTCAAGGACCGAAGGATATTCCTGAAAGCGTTATGCAGGCTATGGGCACGGCTGCGGCCGCGGCGGAGGTGTTGCACGAAGTCCGTGGCACGGCCATAGTGAAAAAGGAGTATCCTCCGGAAATGGAGGTGGCGCCGGAGCCGCGGATCGGCGTTCTCGTCTGTCATTGTGGGATCAACATTGCCGGGGTGGTGAACGTTCCCGAAGTGGTTGAGTACGCGGCTACGCTCGACAACGTGGTATTGGCCGACGGGAGCCTCTACGCCTGTTCCCAGGACAGCCAGAAGGGCATTAAGGATATGATCGAAAAGCACAACCTTAACCGGGTGGTGGTGGCTGCCTGTACCCCGCGTACCCATGAGCCTTCATTCCAGGAGGCGTTGAGAGACGCCGGACTGAACCGTTGTCTCTTCGAGATGGTCAACATAAGGGACCAGTGCTCATGGGTGCATGCCCATGAGCCGGCAGAGGCTACGGCCAAGGCCAAGGATCTGATGCGGATGGCTGTGGCCAAGGCGCGGTTGCTGTATCCGCTCCCGGAACAGACCGTACCCGTGATCCCGAAGGCCCTGGTAATCGGCGGGGGCATTGCAGGTATGACCGCAGCGCTCAGCATTGCCGAGCAAGGGTTCGACTGTTTTCTGGTGGAGAAATCGGCTCAGTTGGGCGGTAATCTGAGGCGGCTGAATACCGTTCTGACCGGTGAAGATCCGAAACAGCTTCTGAGCGAAATCGAAGACAAAGTGCGAAGTCATCCCCGGATCAGGGTTTATACGAGCGCCGGTATTGAGGACATCTCCGGATACATCGGCAATTTCAGCACCACGATCAACGTCGAGGGCGGCACGGAGCAGATAGAGCATGGCGTGGTGGTCCTGGCTACGGGTGGCAAGGAGCATCGGGTCAGCAAGTACCTGTATGGACAGTCAAAACAGGTACTGACTCAGCTGGAGCTGGAAAAAATTCTGTCGTCGTCTGAAGAGGCCACAAAGATCCATGACGTGGTCATGATTCAGTGCGCCGGATCAAGGGGTGACGACCTGTCCTATTGCAGTAAGCTCTGTTGCGGCCAGGCGGTCAAGAACTCCCTGAAGCTCAAGGAATTGAATCCCAAAGTCAATGTGTACGTCCTCTATCGGGACATCCGGACCTACGGCTTCATGGAGGACTACTATCGCCAGGCCAGGGAAAAGGGCGTCGTGTTCGTAGAATACGAGCGCTCAAATCCACCCGTGGTATCAGAGGAAGGGGGAAGAGTCGCCGTAGAATTTACTGACATCCTGCTGGGAGAAAAGGTGAGGATAGAGCCGAGCCTAGTCGTTCTGAGCGTGGGTGTTGTTCCCTCGGATGTGGAAGGGTTGGCGAAAATGCTCAAGGTTCCCTTGACCGCGGACAACTTTTTTCTGGAGGCCCACGTCAAACTGCGTCCGGTTGAACTGGCAGTAGCCGGGGTATATGTCTGTGGGTTGGCCCATTCGCCGAAGCCCGTTGATGAGTCCATCAGCCAGGCGAAGGCGGCCTCGGCAAAGGCCTGCATTCCGCTGGCCAAGGGAGTGGTTGCCGTAGAACCGATCGTGTCCAGCGTAGATAAAGACAAGTGCATCGGGTGCGGCATATGTGAGAGCCTCTGTCCATTCAAAGCCATACGGCTCGTGAAGGCGGACAAGAAGAAAAAGGCGGAGACTATTTCCGCGTCGTGCAAGGGGTGCGGCATATGTGCCTCCCATTGTCCGACCATGGCCATATCCATGGGTGGCTTTACAAACGAAGAGATAGTAGCCCAGATACGGGCATTCGGCGAATGCTAAGATTTTTAGCCACAAATTGACACGAATGAGCACGAATAAAGAATAAAAGAATAAAACAACAAAATAAAATAAGATCATCGTCGAGAATTTATTAGTGTAATTTTGTGTTCATTCGTGGCTGAACTTTTTTAGGGAGGTAGGATGGTTCAGAATTCATACAAACCAAAGATACTCGGCTTTCTGTGCAACTGGTGCTGCTACGCTGCGGCTGATTCGGCCGGGGTGGGGCGGTATCAGTACCCAACGAATCTGCGTACCATCAGGATCATGTGCACCGGCCGGCTTGACCCCACGTTCGTTCTGGAGGGTTTTGCCTGCGGAGCGGACGGGATATTCGTCGGCGGTTGACACCTGGGTGAATGCCATTACCAGGTTGGTAATTACGACGCCGTACTGACAGCCGAATTGGTTCACGCCATTCTTGAGGACGTGGGGGTCAATCCCGAGCGTTTTGCCCTTGACTGGGCCTCGGCTGCCGAGGCCCCGCGATTCGTGGACCTCATTACTGCCTTCACTAGAAAGATAGAAGGTCTGGGACCCATGGGCCAGGTTGAGGGAAAGGAACGGGAGGAACTTTTGGTAAAACTCGCTGCCGCCAGACAGGCTGCGGGGATCATGAAGGTGCGGGCCGGCCTCGGCAATCTGGCCAAGGACTTCCGGAAGGAAGGCGACTATGGGCTTGACGTAGTGAAACGGAAGATCGACGAAAAGCTCGGTCCCATGGTGAAGTCCGAGGTGGGGGGCCAGGAGATATTGCTCAGGCTGGAGCGACAGGGTCCGCTGAGCACGGCCGACCTCGCCGGCCGGGTGGGGTGGTCGCCTGAGGAGATCGGGGAGTACCTGGGCAAACTGGGGAAGAAAGGGCAAGTCTCGGAGAAGGATGGACGCTGGACGTTGGCCTAAGGAAAGAAACGTGACAGGTGATGACATTGGGAACAAGCTTGGCACTTATACGTAGTGAAGATCTGGATCCGGACTTCAAGTTCGTACTGGCCGATATGCCGGGTGCGGAAGACATCAGGCGCTGTTTTGCCTGCGGCACGTGCACGGGCATCTGCCCCGTGAGCAGGGACAACCCCCTGTACGACCCGCGAAAGATCATACACATGGTCATTCTGGGTCTCAAAGACAGGCTTCTTTCTTCAGAAATGATCTGGCACTGCACACGGTGTGACACCTGCCGGTTTGCCTGCCCGCAGGGAGTGCGGATGAGTACCGTAATCAGTGCCCTGCGCCAGATGGCGGTTCAAGGGGAATACGTTGATCTTCCGACTCTGCAGGGCTGGGGCAAGGTGGCCAGAGTGAAAGCGGGACGCTGCGTGGGGTGCTTGACCTGCGCCCGCGTCTGTCCGTTCGAGGCCATCTACCGGGGAAAGAACAAGAGGGCCTTTGTTCAGGTCGATCCGCTGAAGTGTCGCGCTTGCGGGCTCTGTACGGTGGAATGCCCGCGAGGGGCCATTGTTGTGGGCAGAGGAGATGCGAACAGTCAGGTCCATGCCATGGGAAGAGACGAGGCCGGGTTAGCCAGTAGCTGACCTCTCATACACAGCGACATGAGTTCCAGGCACCCGAACAGGCAAGGAACGAGCGAGGAGCCCGCGGAGCACTTAGTCGATGTGTATAGACCGAAGGTATTATGGGGTGATGAGCCGTGATCGTTGCGACGAGAAAACCGTTTGATGCTATCAAACAAGTTGTTTCCGGACACAAGAAGGTCTTGATCGTGGGTTGTGGCACGTGTGTTGCCGTATGCCTGGCCGGAGGCGAGAAAGAAGTCTCCATCCTGGCTTCCCAGATTCGCATGACCTTGAAGCTGGACGGGCAGAGTGTGCAGGTGGACGAAGCCACGGTTGAGAGACAATGTGACCGCGAGTTCCTGGTTGACCTTGGTAAGAAAGTAAACGTGTCGGACTATGATATGGTTATATCCATGGCATGCGGGGCGGGGGTCCAACTGTTCAGCGATGTCTATGACCGTAGCACGGTAGCTCCGGGATTGGACACGGTTTTTATCGGAGTGGCCGAGGGACCCGGCGTATGGACGGAACGGTGCCGGTCCTGCGGGGACTGCGTGCTGGGTAAAACGGCGGGCATCTGTCCGGTAACCATGTGTGCCAAGGGCCTCCTGAACGGCCCCTGCGCTGGCACGCGGCACGGAAAATGTGAGATCAATCCGGAGATGGATTGTGCCTGGGCCAAGATATATGAGCGTCTGGCGGCGCGTGGGGGCCTGGCACAGATACGCGAGACACTTCCACCCCGCAAGAACAGCAGACAGGCATTTCCTGCGGTATTGATCCACGAAGCCTACAAACGGAGACTAAAGAAAGATGACACGATCGTTTAGAGAAGCCCTCGATTCGGGAAGATTCTTGGTGACTGCGGAAATCGTCCCTCCAAAAGGTACGGACGTAGGCATGGTGATGTCGACCATCAAGGATGTGAAGGACATCGTTGATGCAGTCGGTGTGGCGGACAACCCGGGGGCGGTTATGACCATGAGCCCATGGGCCCTGTGTCGGGTGATCGCGGAGAGCGGCGGGGAACCGATTATGCACGTCAGTTGCCGTGACCGAAACCGTATGGCCTTACAATCCGACCTGTTAGGGGCGGCTTTTTTAAAGATAAGAAATATTCTCTGTATAAGCGGCGATCACGTTTCTTTTGGCGACCATACCGATGCCATGCCGGTCCATGACCTGGACTCTATTCAGCTTTTGGAGGCAGTCCGTGACTTGACCCGGGGACAGGATATGACCGGACATACGCTCCAGGGCATGCCTGAATTTTGCGTGGGGGCCGTGGCCAATCCGGAAGCCGATCCTCTGCAGCCGCAGCTTTTCAAGTTCCAGAAGAAGATCCAGTCTGGAGTTGACTTTGTGGTGACCCATCCGGTGTTCAATATTGACAATCTAAAACCCTTCTTGAAGGAGGCGAGAGAAAAAAAGGTCAAGTTGCTGGCGGGTGTTCGCCTCCTGGTGTCTGACGAGGTCCCGGCGTACCGGGACGGCAGTCGCCCGGGGTTGTTTGTTCCGGAGAATATCCTTGCCGAGATTGAAGGGTCAGGTATAGACAAGGGAGTGGAAGTTGCGGTCCGGCTCATCAAGAGCATGAAGGAAAAGAACTTATGTGACGGGGTACACATCTCGGCCCCCGGTCATGAGGAAAAGATCATCGACATCATCAAGGCAGCGGGCATTTGACCGCACGGGATGGATACATGGAAAACGCGATGCGCATAGAGCCCACGTGGCTGGCGACGGTGGAAAGTGAGAGCGGGGTCAAAGTCTCCGCGTGCTACCAGTGCAAAAAGTGCACGGTCGGCTGTCCCCTGACTTTCGCTATGGACATCTACCCCGATCAGGTGATTCGTCTGGTTCAGATGGGACAGCGGGAGCGGGTTCTCGCGTGCAACACGGTCTGGGTCTGTTCGGGTTGTGAGACGTGCACCACCCGTTGTCCGAACGCGGTAGATGTGGCCGGAATAATGGACTACCTCAAGGAAACGGCGATCCGGAGCGGAATGGAGATTCCGCAGCCCAAGACATACGTCTTTCACAGGGCGTTTTTGAACGAGATAAGGAGACGGGGCCGGGTATTCGAAGCCGGTCTCGTGGGAACCTACCTGAGGGAGAGCGGGGAGCTGAAGGCCAAACTGGAAGACAAAACCCTCGGCGAAGAACTCGCCCTCGGTTGGGCCATGTTCAAGAAGGGCCGCATGCGCCTCTTCCCCAAGGGTATCAAGGGCAAGACAGAGATCAGGGAAATCTTGAAATAGTAGGCACCTATGGAAAAAGTTAGTTATTACCCCGGTTGCTCGTTGGAAGGAACGGCCAGAGACTACAGCGAATCGATCCACGCTGTCTGCCAGGAATTGGGGATCGGTCTGGATGAGCTGGCGGACTGGAGCTGTTGCGGCGCCAGCTCCGCCCACAGCATCGACCATGGGGCTTCTATCGACCTTCCACGCAGGAACCTGGTTATAGCCGACCGCGCAGGTCGTGATCTGGTGGTGCCCTGTCCCCTTTGCTACAACCGGCTCAAAGTTGCCGAAAAGGATGCCGCTTCCGGTGAACGGCGCGTCAGGATATGGGACCTGGCCAACTATATGGGGCGCGAAGAAGTACTGAATATAATCAAAGGAAAGGTGACGAAGCCGCTTGCCGGGATAAGAGCCGTTTGTTACTACGGGTGTATGTCCAGCCGGCCGCCTAAAATTACGGACGCCGACGACTGCGAAAACCCGATGAGCATGGACCGCATTCTGGCGTGCCTCGGCGCCGAGGTAGTTCCCTGGTCGTACAAAACGGACTGCTGTGGAGCGAGCCACGCCATTCCCAGGCAGGATCTGGTTTTCGAACTGGTCGGGAGACTGTACCAGCGGGCCGTGGCGGCCGGGGCCAACTGTATCGCCGTGTCCTGCCAGATGTGCCAGGCCAATCTGGATATGTATCAGGACAAGATAAACCAGGCCATGAGAACCGATTACTACTTGCCCGTCCTCTATTTTACTGAGCTCATGGGTCTGGCCATGGGACATAGAGATGTCAGTACCTGGTTTTCCCGCCACTTTGTGGATCCTACGGCCCTTCTGACGCAGGCTGGGCTTGCGCCTTAAGTCAAATCGGGAGAAGTGATTATTTTTGCACAGTCACATGAGCGAAGGCAGGAGAGTGTCAGTAATGGTTAAGCAGGGAGAGTCGGGCACAAGCGGAAAGACTGGTGCCATAGTGGTGGTCGGCGGAGGTATCTCCGGAATGCAGTCGGCCCTCGACGCTGCCAACTCGGGATTCAAAGTGTATCTTGTGGAAGAGCGGCCCAGCATCGGCGGGGTTATGGCCCAGTTGGACAAGACCTTTCCCACGAACGACTGTTCAACCTGCATGATATCGCCGAAGCTCATCGAGGTGGCGAAGAATCCGAACATCGAGATCTTGAGCTACGCCGAAGTTGTCGACGTTCTGGGGAACCCGGGGGACTTCCGCGTGAGCGTCAGGAAGAAGGCTCGCTACGTTGACCCGCAAAAATGTATCGGCTGCGGTCTGTGCGCCAGCAAATGTCCCAAGAAAGTGCGCGACGCCTTCAACCAGGGGCTGGGATACAGGAAGGCCATCTACTTGAGTTTTGCCCAGGCCATTCCTCTCGTCTATACCATCGACAAGGACAAGTGCATATACTTCAAGACGGGACGGTGCCGTGCCTGCGAGAAGTTCTGTCCGAACCAGGCCATCAACTTCGAGCAACAGGATGAGATCGTAGAGTTCGCCGCCGGCGCCGTCATTCTCTCCCCCGGCTTTGAGACGTTCAACGCGCGGCTCAAGGGCGAGTATGGGTACGGCCGCTATGCCAACGTATTGACCAGCTTGGACTACGAGCGTGTTCTGTCGGCCGGCGGCCCCTTCGAAGGCCACATTCAGCGGCCTTCCGACGGGACGAAACCGCAGAGAATCGCCTGGATTCAGTGCGTGGGTTCGCGGGACGCGACGGTGGGTTGTGAATACTGTTCCTACGTCTGCTGCATGTACGCCACGAAGCAGGCCCTCATTTCGAGGGACCATGACCCGGGGATAGAACCGAGCATCTTCTATATCGACATTCGTGCCCAGGGCAAGGGATTCGATCGGTACTACGAACGAGCCCGGTCGCAGGGTGTGCGTTATATCCGGTCCATGGTTTCGAGAGTAGTGGAAAACCCGCAGGACAAGACGCTGGAGATCAGCTTCCTGGACGCCTCAGGGCGCATCCAGACCGAGGTCTTTGACCTGGTGGTGCTGTCCGTGGGGCTTCGTCCCCATTCGAGCTTTCAGAAACTGGCTGGCAAACTCGGCGTCGCGCTGAACGAGTTCGGTTTCTGCCGGACGCAGCCGCTGGATCTTGTCTCTACCTCGCGGGAAGGCTTTTTCGTCAGCGGCGCTTTCCAGAGCCCGAAGGACATACCGGATACCGTTGCCCAGGCCAGCAGCGCGGCGGGAGCAGCGGCAGCCCTTCTGGCGGATGCCAGGGGCACCATGATCAGCGAAAAATCTCACCCGGAGGAGAAGGACGTTCAAGGCCAGGAGCCGCGTATCGGCGTCTTCGTCTGTCACTGCGGCATCAATATCGCGGGTGTGATCGATGTCAAAGAGGTGGCTGAGTACGCAAAGTCCTTGCCCGGCGTGGTGTATGCGACAAATTACCTTTTTACCTGCTCCACGGATAGCCAGCAGGAGATGAAAAAAGCTATCGAAGAGCAGGGACTGAACCGCGTGGTTGTAGCCTCCTGCTCGCCGCGCACCCACGAGCCCCTCTTTCAGGATACGCTGCGGGAAGCCGGCCTCAACAAGTATCTCTTCGAAATGGCCAACATCCGCGATCAGGCTTCATGGGTACATGCCGGTCACGCCCGGGAAGCCACCAGCAAGGCCAAGGATCTGGTGCGGATGTCCGTGGCCCGGGCCGCTCGCCTGGAACCGCTTGCGGACACGCCTTTCGAGGTGACGCCGAAGGCACTTGTCGTCGGAGGCGGCGTGGCAGGTCTCACGGCGGCCCTGGGGCTGGCCGAAAACGGCTACGAGACATGCCTCGTGGAGCAGACGGCCGAGCTGGGCGGCAACGCCAGGTTGATCCACTATACGGAGGACGGCACGAACCCGGCGGAGTACGTGGGACGGCTGGTCCGGAAGGTGAAGGAAAACCCGCTCATTACCGTGTATACGAATGCCAGGGTTCTTGACTATGGTGGTCATGTCGGTCAGTTCAAGAGCACCATCGGCGCAGACGGTCAGAGGATCAGTATCTCCTATGGGGCAGCCATCATAGCCACAGGTGGACAGGAGTACAAACCTCAGGAGTACCTGTATGGTCAGGACGACCGCGTTCTCACCCAAAGAGAGCTGGAACAGCAACTGGCCGGTGACGCGGGTGATCTGAAGGGCATCCGGGACGTGGTTATGATACAGTGTGTCGGCTCCAGGGACGAGGAGCACCCTTACTGCAGCCGGATCTGTTGCACGGCCGCCGTAAAGAACAGCCGCAAGCTGAAAGAATTGAATCCCGGTATGAATGTCTATGTCCTGTTCAGGGACATGAGGACCTTTGGTTTTAAGGAGCTGTACTACAAGAAGGCCCGCGAAGAGGGTGTGAGATTCATCCGCTACGAACCGGAAAGGAAACCTGAGATTACGAGCGGGAACGGGCATCTCACGGTGAGTGTCTACGACCAGAACCTCGGGACGGAACTGGCACTCAGGGCGGACCGCCTGGTATTGAGCGCGGCCGTAAGGCCGCAGGGGGACAGCACCGAGCTGGCCGGGGTTCTCAAGCTGCCCGTGGACCAGGACGGCTTCTTCATGGAGGCGCACCTCAAGCTGAGGCCGCTTGATTTCGCCAACTCGGGCTTCTTCCTGTGCGGTCTGGCACACGGCCCCAAGTTTGTGGACGAGTCCATCGCGCAGGCCAAGGGCGCGGTTTCCAGGGCGTGTACCATTTTGTCCAAGAAGAGGATGCTTGCCGGCGGGGATGTGGCACACGTTGATGCGGAGAAATGTATCGCATGCCTGACCTGTGTCCGCACCTGTCCCTACGGAGTGCCCCGGTTCGATGAGGACGAGGGAGTGATTGTTATCGATGCTGCCGCCTGCCAGGGTTGCGGCAATTGCGCCAGTGCTTGTCCGCGCGGGGCGATCACCGTCGGGCACAATACGGATGAACAGTACGTTGCCAAGATAGGCGCGCTGTACGAGCTTGACCGGGCGGCGAGCTGAAAGGAAGGAAAGACAGAATATGGAACCACAACCGGCAGTCCCGGCCACGAATGTGACGGGCGAGACACCTGAGACCTCAAAGGGATTTCAGCCTAAGATCGAGGCACTGGTATGCACGTACTGCACCTATACGGCCGCGGACATGGCCGGATCCCAGCGGCTGCAATATCCGCCGACGGTCCGGATCGTGAAGTATCCATGCACGGGCAGAATATCTATCGAGCACATATTGAAGGCCTTTGAGGCTGGAGCGGATACTGTATTCGTCGGGGGCTGCGAGGTAGGCAGTTGCCACTTTGTTGAAGGAAATTTGCGGGCCGCAGAGCGGGTAGCTTATGCCAAGACGCTTTTGGAGGAAATCGGCCTAGGCGGTGACCGCCTGGAGATGTTTTATATCGGTGCGTCAGATCCTCATGGTTTTGTCCGGGCAGTCAAAGAGATGACCGAACGGGCGGAAAAACTGGGGGCGAACCCGCTAAAATGAGTGTTCACCGTTCACCGGCGGACAACGGATAACGGTCAACGGGTAACAGATTGGAGACTAGTATGTCGGCTATGACCAAGAGCGAGATTGATCCGCAATTCAAATTCGACCTGGCCCGAAGGTTGGGCGGGGACAATATCAAACGTTGTTTTGCCTGTGGTACATGTACGGCCAGTTGCCCGGTAAGCGGGGTCCGGGAAGGTTTTGACCCTCGCAAGATCATTCACATGATCCTTCTCGGGCAGAAGCATCAGGTCTTGTCTTCGGATACCATATGGTATTGCTCTCTCTGTAATACCTGCTCCTTTGTCTGCCCGCAGGACGTGAGATTCAGCGAAGCCATGGTCATTCTCCGGCAGATGGCCGTCGAAAACGGCTACATCCCCAAGTCGTTCCTGGCCAGATGGCAACAGCTTGAAAGGCTTGGACAGCAGTTCAGGACTGAGATGCTGAATTCTTTTCTCGGCGAGAAAGGACAGAAGCAGCCTCTGAATCGCGAAGAACTCCTTCGGGATGCATGCGCTCACTGCATAGGTGGTAAGTAAGGTGACTAGCATTCCCCAGCCCAAAGTAGGTTCGGTACTGGTTATCGGCGGCGGAATCGCCGGCGTTCAAGCGGCGCTTGACCTGGCGGAGTCCGGCTTTTTTGTCTATCTCGTGGAGCGGTCGGCGGCCATCGGCGGCGTGATGGCCCAGCTTGACAAGACCTTTCCAACGAATGACTGCTCTATGTGCATACTCTCACCGAAACTGGTGGAATGCGGAAGGCACCTGAACATCGAGATTCTGACACTTTCAGAGGTGAAGGAGGTCTCCGGTACGGCAGGCCGCTTCAAAGTCAGGATCGTACGGCATCCGCGGTACATAGACGAGACGAAGTGCATTGCCTGCGGGACTTGCGCCGAGAAGTGTCCAAAGAAGGTGAAAGACGAGTTCAACGCCGGCCTTGCCGTCAGAAAGGCGGCTTACATTCAATATCCCCAGGCCGTTCCCTTGAAATACGCAATTGATCCTGTAAACTGCATCTGGCTCAACAAGCCGGGGCGGTGCGGGGCCTGTGCCAAATACTGTCCCACGCAGGCCGTCGATCTGACCCAGACCGACCGAGAAGTAACGTTTGAGGTGGGTTCTATTGTCGTGGCCACGGGCTGCGGTCTGTCGCAGGGTACGGTGTTTCAGTATGCCAATTCCCCCAACGTGGTGACGAGTGTGGAATTTGAGCGGATTCTGAGCGCTACCGGCCCCTACCGCGGCCACCTGGTGCGACCCTCCGACGGGAATCCCCCGAAGAAGATCGCCTGGCTACAGTGCGTAGGATCGAGGGACAGGACCAACCGTTACTGTTCAGCGGTCTGCTGCATGTACGCGATCAAGGAGGCGGTCATTGCCAAGGAGCACAGCGCGGAACCGCTGGACACGGCTATCTTCTTCATGGACATGCGCACCTCAGGCAAGGATTTCGATAAGTACTACAGACGAGCGGAAGAGGAATCCGGCGTTCGCTTTATCCGTTCCCGTATCCAGAATATCAGTCCTCTTGAGGATGGGGGGCTCTTGCTCCGGTATGCCACCGAGGACGGTCGAATAAGCGCGGAGCCTTTTGATATGGTGGTCCTGTCCGTGGGCCTCAAGCCGGCGCCGGACATGGTTGATCTGTCGGAACGGCTGGATGTGGATGTGGATCAATACGGTTTTGTGGCAACCGGAGACCTTTCTCCCGTCGCCGCCTCGCGTCCGGGTATCTATGTCTGCGGGGCGTCCGAAGGGCCGAAGGACATCCCCCAGTCGGTCATGGAAGCGAGCGCCGCCGCCTGCGGAGCATCTACCCTCCTTAGCGAGGTGAGACATACCATGTCGCAGGAAAAGAGCTATCCTGCGGAGTTGGACGTCACCGGAGAAGAACCGCAGGTGGGCGTCTTTGTGTGCCATTGCGGCATCAACATCGGCGGCGTGATCGATGTCGAAGGCGTGAGGGCCTACGCCGGCAGCCTTCCTGGTGTGGCCTACGTCGAGTCCAACCTCTTCACGTGTTCTCAGGACACCCAGGAAAAGATGAAGGCCGTCATCAAAGAGCACGGGCTCAACCGGGTTGTGGTAGCCTCCTGCAGCCCGCGCACGCATGAGCCTATCTTTCAGCAGACGCTGCGTGAAGCCGGACTGAATAAGTTTCTATTTGAGCTGGTGAATATTCGGGATCAGGGATCGTGGGTGCATCGGAGTGAGCCGGAAGCAGCTACAGAAAAGGCCAAAGACCTGATTCGTATGGCTGTGGCCAAGATGCGTCTGGCCGAGGCTCTGCCCGGCATGAAGCTGCCCGCCAGCAGGGACGTTCTTGTAGTGGGAGGCGGCGTGGCGGGCATGGTCAGCGCTCTGGAGCTGGCTGACCAGGGCCACACCGTGCATCTGGTAGAGAGGGACCAGTACCTCGGCGGCCAGGCGACCTCGTTGCGGCGGACATGGCAGGGAGAAGATATCCAGTCCTACGTAGCCGGCCTGGTTGAGGCCGTCACAGCCCACGAACGCGTACAGGTTTACCTCCAGACTACGATCAAGAACGTTACCGGTTCGGTGGGAAATTTTGAGACGACGGTAGTGTCCGGTGGGGACGGCAGCACACGCAAGATTGAACATGGTGCGGCCATTCTGGCTACCGGCGCCGGGCCGGCAAGGACGGAAGAATACCTGGCCGGACAAGATCCAAATGTCTATCAAGGGGTCGAGCTGGATCAGGTCATAGCCCGAGAACCGGGCAGGATCAAGCAAGCGCAATCGGCTGTCTTCATTCAGTGTGTCGGCTCCCGTGACGAGCACCGCCCGTATTGCAGCCGGATATGTTGCACGCACAGCACAGCCAACGCCCTGGAATTGAAGAGGCTGAATCCGAAAATAGAGGTCTACATCCTCTACCGCGACGTGCGCACCTACGGCAAACGGGAGGACCTCTACCGCCAGGCGAGGGAGCAGGGAGTCATCTTCCTGCGCTACGATCCGGCGGACAAACCCCGGGTGGAGTCGGTAACCGGCGCTGGCGGCGCCGCTCGTCTGAAGGTGGCGGTGACCGATCGGCTTCTTGGCGAGACTCTGGAGATCTATCCTGATTTCGTCTCTCTGGCCACTGCGATCGAGTCAACCGGGCAGAAGAAGCTGGCGGAGATGTTTAAGGTGCCGGTTAACGATGACGGCTTCTTCATCGAAGCCCACATGAAACTGAGGCCGGTCGACCTGACGACCGAGGGGGTTTTCGTCTGCGGCATGGCGCACTATCCCAAGCCCATGGAGGAGAGTATCGCTCAGGCCAAAGCGGCAGCGGGACGGGCCGGGGCCCTGCTGGCCAAAGGGTGCCGCGAGATCGAGGGTGTGGTGGCCTCCGTCAGCCCGGACCTTTGTGTGTCCTGCCTGACCTGCGTCAGACTATGTCCTTATCATGTCCCGGCCATCAACGCAGAGGGCAAAGCCGAGATCGATCCGGCCAGTTGTCAGGGCTGCGGAATATGCGTGGCCGAGTGTCCGGCCAAAGCCATCAGTTTCAAGTATCTTACAGATAAACAGGTCATTGCCGGATGCAGGGCCTTGTTGAGAAAGGCGGCAGGTTGAAAGACTTTACTCCAGTTATCGTAGCTTTCTGCTGCAAGTATTGAGCCTATTCTGCGGCTGACCTGGCAGGCTCAGCGCGACTGCAATACCCATCCAATGTTCGGATCGTACGCGTTCCGTGCACCGGACGGGTGGATATTATTCACATCCTCAGGGCCTTGGAAGAGGGGGCGGATGGTGTCTATGTGGCCGGTTGCCTGGAAGGGGAATGCCATTTCCAGACCGGAAATCTCAAGGCGAAAAAACGGGTTCAATACGTTAAAGGGCTCCTGCGCGACCTGGGCATTGAGCCGGAAAGGGTGGAGATGTACAACATGTCTGCGGCTCAGGGCGGGCGCTTTGCCGAGGTGGCAAAAGAGATGGTGGAGCGGATAGAGAAGCTCGGGCCGAGTCCGCTACGTGGAGAACGAGGAGAATAACGTATGATTGTTGGCGAACAGAAGCCATTTACTGAAATTGTCGAGATGCTGAAGGGGTTCCAAAAGATCCTGGTTCTTGGTTGTGGCACCTGCGTAACGGTGTGTTTTGCCGGCGGCGCCAAAGAGGTGGAGATCCTTTCGTCGCTGATTCGCATGGACCGCAAGAAAAAAGGGGAACCCGTTGAGATTGTTGAGAAAACCCTTGTCCGGCAGTGTGATCCGGAGTATCTTCAGGAGCTCTCCGGGTCCATAGGCGAGTACGACGCGGTGCTGTCCATGGCCTGCGGCGTAGGCGTCAATTTTCTGGCAGATACCTATGCGAACACCGTTTTCCTCCCCGCACTAAACACCAAATTCATGGGAGTCACGGAGGAACACGGCGTCTGGTCCGAGCGCTGTGCCGGTTGCGGCCAGTGCATTCTGGACATGACCGGCGGACTGTGTCCCATAGCCCGATGTTCCAAAGGCCTCTTCAACGGCCCCTGCGGCGGCTCGGTCAATGGGAAATGCGAGATAAGCAAGGACGTGGACTGCGTATGGCAGCTAATATATGACCGTCTGAAGGGTCTCAATCGACTGGACAAGCTTGACGAGATTTTCCCCATAAAGGATTGGTCGGCGAGTCCCCACGGTGGTCCGCGGAAGATTGTGAGAGAGGATCTGAAAGTATGAAATCGGGAAGCAGTCTGGAGAGAATACTGGAAAGCGGGCAGTTCGCCGTAACCTCGGAGTGCGGGCCACCCAAGGGAACTTCGGGCCAGGTGGTCAAGCGCAAAGGGGAACTCCTGAAGACCTGCTGTGACGCTTTGAACATAACGGACAACCAGACGGCCATCGTGAGGATGTCCAGCCTCAGCGGGTGCGTTCTTCTGAGGGAACTGGGTATAGAGCCCGTGATGCAGATGGTGGTGCGCGACCGGAACCGGATCGCCATTCAGAGCGACATTCTGGGCGCCGTGGCGCTGGGAGTCCGTAATCTGCTTTGTCTATCCGGTGACCACCAGAGATTCGGCAATCATCCGCAGGCGAAGGGGGTCTACGATATTGATTCCATTCAGCTCATACAGACGGTCAAAAGGATGCGCGATGAGAAGAAGTTCATGAACGGAGAGGATATCTCGGGCGATATCCCGCTCTATATCGGCGCTGCGGCCAATCCCTTTGCGGATCCTTTTGAGTTCAGGGTCAGAAGACTGGCCAAAAAGATAAAGGCAGGGGTTGATTTCATCCAGACCCAGGGGATATTTGATGTGGAAAGGTTCTCCCGCTGGATGGCCATGGCCAGAGACGAGGGCCTGCATGAGAAGGTGCATGTTTTGGCCGGGGTTATTCCCATCAAATCCGTGGGCATGGCGCGGTACATGGCCAAGAACGTGGCCGGCATCTCCGTACCGAGGGAACTGGTCAGCCGGATGGAAGGGGCCAAGGACGCCAAGGAAGAAGGCCTGAAGATAGCTATCGAGATCATTGAACAGGTCAAGGAGATTGAAGGAGTTCACGGCGTTCATATCATGGCTGTGGCCTGGGAGGATGTCGTGCCGCGCATTGTTGAGGAGGCAGGGCTGATGCCCAGGCCGATAGTGTAATGATTGTTGCTCGTTGCGGGATTGCGTTTCGCATGGAGTAGAACGTGTAACTCGTAACCCGTATGAAGGAGGACCCATGGGAACGAATGCAAAGATTATGGTAGTGGATGACGATCCGGATATGCGTGAGACCCTGGAGATGATACTCGGATCCGTCGGTTATACAGTAGTTACTGCCTGTAACGGCGAAGAATGCCTGACACGCCTCAAGGAAGAGCAGCCGGACTTACTTATCCTTGATCTTCTTATGCCCAAAATGGATGGTTTTGAGGTGTGTAAGGCCCTTAAAGATCCGAGGCGTGCCAAATATGCCCATATGCCGATTATTATCCTCAGCTCCATAAGGGAGGGGGTCAGCCAGCGCCGCTACGAACTGGAGACCGGCGTGCAGCTTGATGTAGACGACTATGTGGAAAAGCCTGTAGAAAGCAAGGTCTTGCTGGAGCGCGTGGGGAGGATTTTGGATAAGAGGCGTTCTGCCACGAATTGACCACGAAGTGACAAAGACAACCGACAAATAACCGATGATTAACGGATTCATTCGTGGTTAAAACTTCGACAGCGAGGTATGGCCGTGAGTAAGAAAATATTGATGGTAGATGATGACGTTGATTTTTGTGCGGCAGTCAAACTTCTCCTTGAGAGTAAGGCTTACGAGGTTGTCTTAGCCCACGACGGGAAGGAAGGTCTGGATAAGGTCCGGGCTGCGGGGCCGGATCTGGTTATCCTGGACGTAATGATGCCGGAAATGAATGGGTATGATGTGTGCGTCGTTCTCAAGTCCGATCCAAAGTTGAGTCACATACCAATCATTCTCCTCACCGCGGTGGACCAATCCATATTCAAGACGACCTACACTAAAGAAATGGGTCTAATGACCGAGGCCGATGACTATATTGCCAAGCCGGTCGATTCTGCTGAGTTGGCGAGGCGGGTGGAACGGTTATTGAGCCCGTAAACATGAAGACAGATTTATGCTGACTAAACCGAACATATTAGTAGTGGAAAACAACATCGCCGTCCTTAATAAAGTAAATCAACTTTTAACCGGCCGGGGGTATAACGTTGTCGTGCTTGAAACCGCCAGAGAGGCATTGGATTTTATTCAGAAAAATCCGGGCGGTGTTGATATAATGCTGCTGTCTCTTGAACTCCCACGCCTGGGAGCCATGCCGCTTCTGGAGACTCTGCGGAAGGCGAGAAGCGAGATACTGATCCTGGCCATGTCTGCAGATTGCGGTGAAGAGGCCATTGAGGCTATGCACGCCGGGGCATACGACTGCATACGAAAGACGTTTACTACAGAGCGCTTCTGGACGAAGATGGACCGGGCCATAGAAAGATTTCACCTAAAGCGGGAGTTGGAAGCTCTGCAAAGAGAGAGGCGGTCCCTTCAGGGCTGTGGATCGGACAGCATGCGGGCCATTTTTGACAGTATTGCCGACGGGATTATGGTTACCGACCTACATGGAAATCTTGTATTTTGCAATTCAAAGGCGTCCGATATGCTTGATATATCATGTGACGAGTTGGGGCGCCCGGTTCAACAATTCATAAGAAATAAGGAACTGGAGAAGTTGCTATGTGCCGCCAGAGTAGAACCTGTCGAGCACCCCAAAGGTCACCATGAAGTCTGTTTATTGGAGACCGGCGATAAACGTCTAAGGATCCATGTCAATCCCGTGATCAATAGAGATGGGGCGCCGATTGGGATGGTAGCCTTAATCCACGATGTTGCGCGCATCAGCGGGATGAATGCATTAAAGGATGATTTTATATTTATGGTTTCCCATCAACTAAAATCGCCTTTGAGTTCCATGCTGATGCAGCTCTCCGTAGTCGTAGACGGCCTGGCCGGTGAGCTTAATGCGAAACAGAAGGACCTGCTTGCGAAGGCCAAGGAAAAAACCAAAGGGATGATTACCCTGGTCAACGACCTTTTGGACTTCCGCCGTATTGAGGAAGGGAAGGTCTTACAACAGATAGAACGTTTAGACCTGCGGGAGATACTGCAGCGGACGGTCGAATTGACGGCCATGTCGGCTGAGGATAAGGATATAACTTTAGAGACGCACGTAACTGAAGATTTGCCGCTCATAAGTGGTGACCGGAACGGAATAGAGGCGGTTCTCCTCAACTTAATCAGCAATGCGATCAAGTACACACCCGGCGGTGGGCGGGTAACGGTCGATATATACGAAAGCGGTCAAGATCTGCGCATCAAGGTAGTAGATACCGGCATCGGCATAGCGCAGTCCGATATGCAGCGTATTTTTGACAAGTTTTATCGTATCAGGTCGGAAATAACCAAAAACATAGCCGGGACAGGGCTGGGCCTTTCTATTGTCAAAAAGATAGTCGACCTCCACAGAGGTACCATTCATGTAGAGAGCGAGGAAAACAAGGGTACCACGTTTATAGTTTCGTTGCCCATTGCCATGTAGGTCCGGCAAGAGGGAATCTGTTTTTGCCGCAAGGCCGCCGATACACAAAGAATGTAAAAATCTTGACTATTTTGTGTCTTAGCGGCCGGCAGTTACGGGGAGGCGGGATATGATTATTGCTACACAAAAAGACTTGGCGGAAATAAAACACATGGTCGCCCCCTATAAAAAGGTTCTGATAGTAGGGTGTGGTATGTGCATGACGTTCTGTTCCGCAGGTGGGCCGGATGAGGTGGCAAGACTGGCCGAAAATCTGGCGACGGACAGAGAGGGACTGACCGTAGAAAAGGGCATGATTCCCCGGCAGTGTTCGGATAAATTCATTGATCGCCTGGAGGAGAAAATTCGGGATTATGAAGCCGTCCTTTCTATGGCCTGCGGCAACGGCGTGCAGGCTGTGGCCAGACGGTTTCCGGACAAACGTGTTCTGCCGGCGCTCAACACACAGTTTATCGGCATTGAACAAGAACCGGGCGTCTGGACTGAAATGTGTATGGCCTGCGGCGATTGTATCCTGGGGAGGACGGCCGGTGTGTGTCCGGTGGCACGCTGTGCTAAGGGCCTGCTCAATGGGCCGTGTGGCGGCTCCCAGGAGGGTAAGTGTGAGGTTTCTAAAGATCGCCCTTGCGCCTGGCAGGAGATATACCATGGACTAAAGCGGCTGGGGCTTTTGGATTATTTAAGAGGCGAGACGCAAATAAAGGGCTGGGCCGTTCACCCGGGTAGGGTAATTAGGGAAGAACTGAAGGCGAAAGAGGGCTGAAACTGCAAGCTACAGAGATAAACGGCAGATGAAAAAACTTTGTGCGCTCTATGGCTGATCTTGAAAAGAGGGTGGCAAAATGAGTTTCAGACAGGCTTTAGAATCGAATAAATTCTTAGTCACGGCGGAAATCGGGCCTGGGAAGGGGACCGATACGGGTGTTCTTCTGGAAGATGCTTCCATCTTAAAAGACCGTGTCGATGCTATTAATGTGACCGATATGCAGAGTTCTGTTATGCGATTGGGTTCCCTGGCCGTCTGCCACTTATTGACGGATATGGGGATCGATCCTGTCCTGCAGGTGACTTGCAGGGATCGGAACCGGTTGGCCCTCCAGTCCGACCTCCTCAGCGCCTGGGTACTGGGGATCAGAAACGTCCTGGCGCTCACCGGGGATCATCCGACCCTTGGAGATCATCCCCAGGCCAAGCCGGTGTTTGATCTGGACTCGGTGAGTCTGCTGGAGGTGATCGGCAAACTTAACGGCGGCGCGGACATGGTTGGGAACGAGCTTAAAGGGGCTACGGATTTTCTGCCCGGTGCGGTAGTTAACCCAGGTGCGGATACCGAGGCCGCGCTTGACTTACAGATTATAAAGATGGAAAAAAAGATGGAAGCCGGTGCCCGGTTTTTTCAGACCCAGGCCATTTATGACCTGGACCTGTTTGAAAAGTTCATGAGACGGGTGGAGGGGTATAAGACAAAAATACTGGGGGGTGTGATCCTGCTTAAGTCGGCGGGTATGGCCCGCTTTATGAACAAAAATGTGGCCGGAGTCTTTGTTCCCGAATACCTGATCAAAGAGATGACGGAGACCAAGGACAAAGTCAAGACCAGTATTGAGATAGCGGCAAGATTGGTAAATGGGATGAAGGACCTATGCCACGGTGTACATATCATGGCCATCGGGTGGGAGAAGAGGGTTCCCCAGGTGTTGGATGAAGCAGGACTATAAAGAAGCATTCAGCTTTCAGCTATCAGCGTTCAGCAACAAGGCAAAAAGAGACTTGTTTTGGACCTGAGCTGACAGCTGACAGCTACTGTAAGGAGGGAAAGGAATGGCTTTAGAAATACCAAAGGTTTCTTATTCAGGGAAAATAAGAGATATTGTTTTGGGTAAGGGGGATAAGGCGATCACGGTAGGTGGTGGGACCTCTTATCCTTTTTATCTTTTTGAGGGCCAGATGCCTCTTAAGCCTCGCATCGCCATGGAGGTTTATGACAGCCCGCCCGAAGACTGGGCGCCTAAGGCCCTGGAGCCTTTTGCCGACGTGGTTTCAGACCCGGCGGCCTGGGCCAGGAAATGCGTGGATACCTACGGCGCGGAGATGATTGCCCTTCAGTTGGTCAGTACAGACCCCAACGGCGAGAACCGTTCCGCAGAAGAGGCGGCCGCATTGACCAAAAAGGTAGCCGAAGTCGTGGATGTCCCGCTCATCGTATGGGGATGCAATAATGCGGAGAAAGATATGGAGGTGTTACGAAAGATAGCCGAGGATTGCGCAGGACGGAATTTGATGATCGGCCCGGTGACCGAGGCCAATTATAAACAGATCGGTGCTGTGGCCATTGGATATGAACACACGGTTATTGCCTCGACTCCTATCGACATAAATCTGGCCAAACAGCTCAACATCCTGCTTGGCAACCTGGGTGTGCCGGACGGACGCATCCTCATCGATCCGACCACCGGCGCCCTTGGATACGGACTGGAATATGGCTACTCGGTCATGGAACGTATTCGGATGGCTGCTCTAACCCAAGAGGATGAACGGCTTCAGTTTCCAATGATCTGTAACTTAGGCAAAGAGATATGGAAGACCAAGGAGGCCAAACAGAGCCGGGATGAGGCTCCCAAACTGGGTGATCCGGCAAAGCGGGGTGTGCTTATGGAAGCCGTGACGGCGCAGCTGCTTTTGCTGGCCGGGGCGGATATTTTAATTATGAGGCATCCAGAGTCTATTGCACTTATAAAAGATATGATCAGTGACCTGACAGCCGGATAAGAGATAACAAGATAAACAGGGGGAACTTAAGGTGTCTAAGATTATTTGCTCAGCGGCGATTAGGGGCGCCCACAACATTGTGGACAAGGCCGAACAGAAGTATCAGGAGGCGCTGGATAAGTGGGGACCGGATCATGCGGTGGGTTTTCCGAATACCGCATACTATCTTCCCATCATATACGGCATTCTCGGGGTACCGGTGTCCAAGTTGGGGGATGTAAGACCGGTACTGGAAAAATGCCGATCGTTGCTTCCACCGCTCGTCAGCGAGAAGGTCTGGTTGCCGTATCTGGCTCCGACTCTGGAGGCCGGCATGGCCACCTTCTTCGCCGAGGAGATTATTGAGGCGATTCGGTATCTGGAATACCCGGATTTCTATACGAAACAGGAAGATCCGGTAAACGGCAATATCTGGCTCGGCGCCGCGGATGATATCATTCTGCGCAAGCGGGGCGTAGAGTTTGTCGACGGCACGGCTCCGGGATTCGCGGCCATCCTGGGTGCGCCTCCGACCAAGGAGATCGCTGCCGAGATAGCGAAGGAACTCCAGGAAAAGAATCTGTACGTCTTCATGTGCGCGGAGAACAACGGCGTGAGGATGTCGGAGCAGCTGGTCGAGGCGGGTGTACAGATCGGTTGGCCCACACGGCTTGTCTCTTTCGGGCCCGACTACACGGCCACAGTCTTTGCTATGGGCTTTGCCACCCGCGCCGCCATGTCCTTCGGCGGCATCAAACCGGGTGACTTCCGCGGCAACCTCATCTATAACAAGAACCGTATATTCGCTTTTGCCATGCCCTTGGGACCGGTGTCCGACGAATGGTACGCCAATGCCGCCGGGGCGATAAACTGGGGCTTCCCCGCCATAGCCGACACCCCGATACCCGAGATCCTGCCCACCGGTATCTGCACATACGAACACGTGGTCAGCAACGTGCCCCACAGTGAGATCGTGCAGCGGGCCGTAGAAGTGAGGGGCTTGAAGGTTACCGTGTCCAAGATAGACATACCGGTATCCTACGGCCCGGCCTTTGAGGGTGAACGGATCCGAAAAGATGACCTCTATCTGGAATGCGGCGGAGGTAAGACCAAAGGCGTTGAACTGACGGTAAGCCGGGATATGGATGAGGTGGAAGACGGTCATGTGGAGATGATCGGTCCGGATCTGGACCAGGTCAAGGAGGGTTCGAAGCTTCCCTTCGCCATGCTCGTAGAAGTGGCAGGCCGCCAGATGCAGGAGGATTTCGAGCCCATTCTGGAGCGGCAGATTCACCACCTGGTCAATTACGCTCAAGGCATCATGCACATCGGACAACGCGCCATCATGTGGCTTCGCGTTGGGAAGGCAGCCGTGGAGAAGGGGTTCCGGCTGAAGCATCTTGGAACGATAATGCATGCCAAGTACCACCAGGAATTTGGTGCCATCTGCGACAAGGTGCAGGTCAAGATATACACTGAAGAGGCCAAGGTGGACGAAGTACTGGCGTTGGCACGGAAGGTATATGCGGCCCGGGATAAGCGGGTTGAGGGTATGACCGATGAATCAGAAGATATCTTTTATTCCTGTACCCTGTGTCAGTCCTTTGCCCCTAGCCATGTCTGCATCATTACCCCGGAGCGAACCGGGATGTGCGGCGCCTATAACTGGCTGGATGGCAAGGCGTCGTATGAGATCAACCCTACCGGCCCCAATCAACCTATTGTCAAGGGAAAGTGTATAGATCCGGTCCTTGGCAAATGGAAGGGAACGGATGAATTTATCTTTAAGGCCTCCAGGCAGAAGGTCTCGACGGCCAGTGCCTATAGTCTGGTGCATGATCCGATGACCGCCTGTGGCTGTTTTGAGTGCATCGCCACCATCTTACCCCTTTGTAACGGGGTGATGATCGTCAACCGTGATTATCTGGGCATGACGCCGAGTGGTATGAAATTCACCACTATGGCCGGTATGGTGGGCGGCGGGGAGGTTACCCCGGGCTTTTTGGGTGTAAGCAAGCACTATATTGCCAGCCGGAAGTTCCTCTTGGCCGAGGGCGGGTTGAAGCGTGTTGTGTGGATGCCGCAGATGTTGAAGAAGGAACTGGAGGCCAAACTGAAAAGCCGGGGAGAAGAGCTTGGGATTCCAAATCTCTTCGATATAATTGCTGACGAAACGAAGGGTGCTACGGAGGAAGATCTTCTTCCCTTCCTGGAAGAGGCTGGACACCCGGCGCTCACCATGGAATCTATACTTTAAAAAGACAGCTTTCAGCGCTCAGCTATCAGCGTTCAGCAGAATGAAAAACAGCGGCCCTGGTTGTTTTGCTCTGAAGCTGACGGCTGAATGCTGAAAGCCGCGAGATAGAAAGGAGATTTTAGAATGGCATTAAGTGGCATAGAGATATTTAAGAAATTACCCAAGAAGAACTGTGGCGAATGCGGGGTTCCCACCTGTCTGGCCTTTGCCATGAAACTGGCAACCGGTCAGGCCGAATTGGCTGCCTGTCCTTATGTCTCGGACGATGTGAGGGCAGAGATAGATGAGGCCTCGGCGCCGCCTATCCGCACCTTGACTATTGGTACGGGCGACCGTGCGGTTAAACTGGGCGGTGAGACGGTGATGTTCAGGCATGAGAAGAGGTTTGAGAACCCTCCGGGCCTGGCCCTTATGCTTTCCGACACCATGGATGACTCCGTAGTAAATGAAAAACTTTCTAAATTTAAAGACCTGGAATTTGAACGGGTGGGATTGATTCTGCGTCCGCAGATGCTGGCCCTCAAAGAAGAATCCGGAGACGCCGGTAAGTTTGCCGCTTTTGTAAAGCGGGTGATTGATCAGATGGATGCCGCTATTATCCTGATGAGCGATAGGCCGGAGGTTATTTCTGAGGCCCTAAAGGTCAGCAAGGATAAGAAGCCCCTTATCTATGCAGCAACCAAGGATACGGCAGAGGCTATGGGCAGCCTGGCCAAAGAGTCGGCCTGCCCTCTGGCGGTAAGGGGCGCCGGCCTGGATGAGGTCATGGCTATTACGGATAAGCTTCTGGGAATGGGGCTTAAAGACCTGGTGATAGACAGCCAGCCGGCGAACGTTAAGAAGGCCCTGGAGGATCAGGTAGTCATTCGGCGTTCGGCCTTGGTCAAGAAGGTTAAACAAGTGGGATTCCCTACCATTACCTTCCCCGGCCGGTTGACGGATAGCAAGATGAAGGAAGCCCTGATCGCCTCGATGCTTATTGCCAAGTATGCAGGGATTATTGTCCTTTCAGAGATGGAAGGCCATAACGTATTTCCACTTCTTCTGGACAGCTTGAATATCTATACCGACCCGCAGCGTCCTATGGCCGTAGAGGAAAAGGTCTATGAGATTGGAGGCCCCAGGGAAGATTCACCGGTTTTGATCACATCCAATTTCTCTTTGACCTACTTTATCGTTTCCGGCGAAGTGGAGTCCAGCCGGGTGCCGGCCTGGTTACTGATCAAAGACACAGAAGGTCTGTCCGTCCTCACGGCCTGGGCAGCAGGTAAGTTTGCTGCTGATACCGTAGCTGTGTTTGTCAAGAAGTCCGGCATAGCCGATCGGGTGAAACACCGTAAGCTGGTTATTCCTGGTTACCTCGCGGGCATGAGCGGTGAACTGGAAGAGGAACTGCCGGATTGGCAGATATTGGTTGGCCCCCGTGAGGCGGCCCACCTGTCGGCGTATCTTAAGCAGTGGAGCGCATAAACGACAGACAGTTTCAAGTTCCAATAGTTTCAATAGTTCCAAGACCGATCGTTGTTTTTTCGGTGAACGGTAATCGGAAAACAGTGAACGTCATTTTTAAGTGGAGGTTTTTATGGCTGTTTGTGTGGCGGAAAACATCAATATTATGTCGAAGACCATCGGTGCGGCTATAAAGGGACGCGATGCCAAGCCGATTCAGGATATGGCCCGGGAGCTCGTTAAAGCCGGGGCAGATTATCTTGATCTCAACATCGGTCCGGCCCGTAAGGGCGGCGATGAGACTATGGATTGGCTGGTTAAGACCGTATGTGAGGTGACGGACTTGCCGCTTTCCCTGGATACCAGCAATCCAGCCGCTATTGAGGCCGGTCTAAAGGCCAATCCGGGTAAATCCCTTATAAACTCAATTTCTCTGCAGCCGGAACGGCTGGAGGCCTTTTTGCCCATGGCGGGGAAGTACAATGCCGATATGATCGGCCTTCTCTGGAGTCAGGAAGGTATGCCGCGGGATGCCAATGAGCGGGCGGCCCACTGCGTGGATATTATCTACAAGGCCAATGAGGCCGGTATTCCTACAGAAAAGATATGGATAGATCCCATAGCCACTCCGATAAGCATGGATATCAACCAGGTGCTGGCCGGCCTGGAATTTATGTCCATGCTTTCGGAGATCGCCCCGGGCGCCAAATCCATTGTCGGCCTTTCCAATATCTCGAACGGGGCTCCGCACGAACTGAGACCTCATATCAACCGTTGTTACCTCATAATGCTCATGAAATACGGTATTTACTCGGCCATCGTAGATGGTTATGATACGGAATTATTAACCATTGCCAAGGGGGGGATGACCGAAATAGTCAATCTCGTACATGGCATGATGGACGGAAATGAGCCTGATCCCAAGGGCCTTGGTCCAAAAGAACTTGAGTACTATAAGACGGCGCGGGTCCTTATGGGAAAGACGCTCTATTCTCACTCCTGGCTGACAGTGTAATTTTTAAAAGCATATACCTGAATAATATTGTACGTATAAGGTATGCCCGAAGTAACCTTAACCATTGATGGCCGAAAAGTAACTGTCGAGAAAGGAACCACCATCCTGGAGGCAGCCCGCAGGGCTGCCATCCAGATTCCCACCCTTTGCTACCTGCCCCAATTCAAAAAACCCCCGGCCTCCTGCCGAATGTGTGTCGTGGAGGTCGAAGGTAAAGACAAACTCATCGCTTCCTGTGCTACTCCGGTCTCTGAGGGCATGGTGGTAGCCACCCATACCGAAAAGGTAAAGACCGCCCGCCGGGTCATCCTGGAACTCCTGTTTTCTGAACATTATGGCGACTGCATAGCGCCATGTTCCCTCGATTGCCCTGCCAATATTGATATCCAGGGGTATATCGCCCATATTGCGGCCGGGAGATACCTTGAGGCCCTGGAGCTGATTAAGGAGAAAAATCCCCTGCCTCTTTCGGTAGGGCGGGTCTGCCCCCGATTTTGTGAATCGCGCTGCCGCCGGAATCTCGTAGATGGCAGTGTGGCGATAAACCATCTGAAGAGGTTTGCAGCCGACTATGGACTCGCACACAAGGAGTCCATTCCTGTGCCCCAGCGACTATCTACCGATCACCGGGTGGCCGTGATCGGAGGTGGGCCGGCCGGGCTTACTGCTGCATACTATCTGGCCCGCAAGGGACACCAGGTGACCATATTCGAAGCCATGCCTGCATTGGGCGGGATGCTTCGTTACGGCATCCCGGAGTACCGCTTGCCCAAGAAAATATTGGATGCCGAGATACAATTTATCCTTGACCTGGGTGTTGAGGTCAGGACCGGCCGGAGATGGGGCAAGAATTTTTCTCTGGAGAGCCTGAAACAGGAAGGGTTCGAGTCCATATTCATCGGTATAGGGGCGTGGAAGAGCCGTCCCATGGGCGTCGAAGGTGAAGATCTCCCCGGAGTCTTTTCCGGCATCGATTTTCTCCGCAGGTTTGCTGAAGGTGAGAAGGTTCAGGTAGGATCAAGGGTGGCTGTAATCGGCGGGGGCAATACCGCCATTGACGCCGCGCGCACCTGTCTCAGGATGGGGGCGAATGAGGTGATTATAGTTTACCGCCGGTCACGGATGGAGATGCCGGCCAGCCACCGCGAGATCAAAGAGGCGGAGGACGAAGGTGTTAAATTTTTCCTGATGGCGGCCCCAATCAGGATTACTCCGGGCGATGGGTTCCTTGATCTCGAGGTTCAGAGGATGAAACTGGGGGAACCGGATCAGAGCGGCCGGAGGCGTCCCGTGCCTGTCACCGGGTCTGAAAGTGTAATACGGGTAGATAGTGTTATCGCGGCTATTGGCCAATCTGTAGAGATCGGAAAATGTCATGCCGAGGGCCTGACCGAAGGGTTAGGGCTTACCCGCCGGAATACTATCGAGGCGGCCTCCGGTACTCTTGTCACCAATCTAGAGGGGATATTTGCCGGAGGCGATGCGGTCAGCGGACCGCGCACTGTTGTCGAGGCCATAGCTCAAGGCCGAAAGGCAGCCGATGCCATTCATACGTACTTGACCGAACGGAGGATAGAGTCGCCGCGTATCCCGTTTAATATCACTAAAGGCGAATTTTTTGAAGACGTCGATCTGCGGAACTTCGAAGAAGTACCCCAGCGTTCCAGGCATAAGATGCCGGTACGTCATCCCAAAACCCTGTTAGGTGACTTTGGCGAGTTAGAAACGGGTTATACTAAAGAGATGGCGGTGGAAGAGGCGGAGCGTTGCCTGGGGTGCGGGTGTCATGCCGTGGACAAATGCATTATTCGACGGGAGGCCCCTCAATATGATGTTGATCTTTCTCATTACGGGATCGGCACCCGCCTCAACTATAAGGTGGACCGCAGCCATCCTTTTATAACCATTGACCGGAATAAATGTGTGCTCTGCCGGCGTTGTAAGAATGTCTGTGAATATGAGGCCATCAACTTAGAAGAAGGCGAACTGGAAACCCTTGACCAGTTACGGGCGATTTCTCTGACTATTAATGACAACTGCGTGTTTTGCGGCCTCTGCGCCGATAATTGTCCGACCGGGGCCCTGGTCAAGAAGGAAACAGAACAATCCCTGGCCGGAGAGCTCAGGCAGGTGAGGACTGTCTGCCCGTATTGCGGCACAGGTTGTAACCTGATTCTCAATATCCGGGGGGAAAAGTTGGTAGAAGTAAGCTCTGATCCGGACTTTATTCCCAATCAAGGGCACCTCTGCGTAAAAGGGCGCTTCGGGCATGATTTTATCAAACATCCAGACCGGCTTACTACACCTATGATACGGAGGGACGGCGAACTTCAGGCCTGCAGTTGGGATGAGGCCCTGGAGCTTATTGCCGATAGACTTAAGGAACTCAAAGAGGCGTATGGAGCGGAGAGTCTGGGGGTACTCTGCTCGGCTAAATGTACTAATGAAGAAAACTATTTGATGCAAAAGCTGGCCCGGGCCGTCTTTGGCACGAATAATATAGACCACTGCGCCCGGCTCTGACACTCCTCCACGGTAGCCGGTCTGGCTGCCGCATTCGGCAGCGGGGCCATGACCAATTCCATCCAGGACCTGGAGAAGGCCGACGTTATCCTGCTTACAGGCAGCAATACCACAGAAAACCACCCGATTATCAGCCTTCATATTATAAACGCAGTTACCCGGTTGCGTAAAAAGCTTATCGTGGTTGACCCCCGCGTGATCAAGATGACGCAGTATGCGGATATTTATCTCCGGCCCCGGCCGGGTACGGATATAGCCTGGTTAAATGGGTTGGCCCATATCATTATTAAAGAGGGGCTATGGGATAAGGATTACGTTAGGGAGCGGACCGAAGGCTTCGAGGCCTTTGCCCAAACCGTGGAAAAATATACCCCTGAACTGGTGCAGATGATCACCGGGATACCGGCGGGAGACCTCAAGAAAGCCGCCCGTCTCTACGCGCAGGCGGGGCGGGCCGCCATCGTCTATTGTATGGGTATTACACAGCACCGGAGCGGCACGGACAATGTAAAGGCTATTGCCAACCTGGCCATGCTGTGCGGTAATGTAGGGATTGAAGGCGGCGGGGTGAATCCCCTGCGCGGGCAGAATAACGTCCAGGGCGCTTGTGACATGGGGGCCTTACCGGACAAGCTCCCCGGATATCAAAGCATTGCCGATGCAGCCGTCAGGCGGAAATTTGAGGAGGCCTGGGATGCCCGGCTGCCCGGGGAACCCGGTCTTACGGCCACGGAGATGATAAAACAGGCCGGCGAGGGGAAGATAAAGGGCCTTTACATCATGGGTGAGAACCCCATGATAAGCGACCCGGATATTAATCACGTCCGATCGGCCCTGGAAAAACTTGAATTACTTGTGGTGCAGGATATCTTTCTTACCCAGACCGCCATGCTGGCCGATGTGGTCTTACCGGCGGCAAGTTACGCAGAGAAAGAGGGCACTTTTACCAATACGGAGAGGCGCGTACAGAGGGTCAGACAGGCCCTTTCAACTCCGGGGCAAAGCAGGCCGGATTGGAAAATTATCTGCGACCTGTCGGCAAAGATGGGATACGAGATGTCCTATCAGTCATCGGAAGAGATCATGGAGGAAATAGCCAGCCTGACGCCTATCTATGGGGGCATTTATTACGATCGCCTGGAAGAGGCAGGGATTCAATGGCCTTGTCCAACCCTGGACCATCCCGGTACGCCGGTCTTGCATTGCAATGGTTTTACCCGCGGGAAAGGTCTATTCCATGCGCTGGAAGTGATCCCGGCCAGCGAGATGCCGGATGACGATTATCCTTTTTTACTCTCTACCGGACGGGTACTTTATCACTACAATAGCGGTACCATGAGCCGCCGGGCTGAAGGTCTAAACAAGATGTATCCGGAGGTTATGGTAGAAATGAACCCCATTGACGCCTTTGCCCTGAACATTGATGACCATTCTCCGGTCCGTATTGCCTCAAGGCGGGGTGACATAACGGTGCGGGTGGCGCTTACGGAGATGTGCCAGCGGGGTACGGTGTTCCTCCCTTTCCACTTCCGGGAGGCCGCCGCCAACCTCCTTACCAATCCCGGGGTTGACCCGGTCTCCAAGATACCGGAATATAAAATCTGCGCCGTGCGGATCAGGCCGGTTCATGAGATGTAGCCTTTTTATTTGATCCTGGTCAGGATCTCCTCGCCAAATTTATCGGCGGCCCAAATGAAGACAAGACCAAAAGAACCTTTTGTCCCGCCGGAAAAGCATAACACCATCCGGCAGGAAATAATTTCTGTTCTCAGGGGGCGAACCCTTTCAGCGCGGGAGATATCGGCAGAGGTAAGGATTTCTGAAAAAGAGGTTGTTTACCATCTGGAGCATATCCGGATGGCAACTCAGAAGAGCGGCGAGCAGTTGCTCATAATCCCTGCCACATGTAAAAGGTGCGGCTTTGAGTTCAAAAAGAGGGAGCGACTGAGTAAACCCGGAAAATGTCCGATCTGCCGTGGCCAACAGATTCAGGAGCCGCTTTTTTCCATTAGCTGATATCTCTCCGGGGTAGATATCCAGCCATTAAAACGCAAAAAAGGGCAATAAGCCTGGTGAAACCATGAACATGCATAGCGAGCGCATACGATGCATTTTACCTTGCATACGGAGATTCCCCGCAGCTTGCTGCGGGGAGCTTCAATTGCATAAATTCATGTCCGTCCCATAATCCGCTTCGATTATGCGACTTCGTGTCGCAACTAACGGTTCAAAGCTAACCGGCCGACCGCTTGCGGGCGGTCCGTGTTGAGCGACTGGTCCGACCTTCTGTAAGTTGAGATTTCTTGACGAGTCGCAGTTCCAGACGACAGCCAAGAGCATGTGCATACTTTTGCAATGTTGCCAATGACGGGGAGTATTTCCCGCTAACAGACTCCAAACGTGCAATAGCTGATTGCGTTGTGCCGATTCTTTCGGCAACTTCGGCTTGAGTGACGCCGGCAGCGGCTCGGGCTTTTAAAAATTCGTCGAGAATGGCAAATTCTTCTTCCAGCCGGTCATATTCGGCTCTTACGTCTGCACGCTTGAGAGCGCGCTCTTTAAGTTCTTTGTGTGTGAGCATTTTTGATCTCCTTCATCCGCCGCCGGGCTGTTTCAAGTTCTCTCGGCGGTGTCTTGTCTGTTTTCTTTATAACTTGGTGCAGAACCACAATTTTTTTGCCAACCACAGTGCAATAAAATATCCGGGCAATCCATTCGGCGGCCTTAAGGCGCAATTCGAACAGCCCATCACCCATTGCTCGCGTATGAGGCATACCTAAATCAGGGCCGTGAACCTCCATTCGGTCTGTATATCGAAGATAACGACCAAGGAAGCCTGCAGGCAATGCAATGATTTCTTCCTGCACTGACTCGCTATAATAAGTGATTGTCCAATTCATCATTGGGTTGTTATTATAGCAAATATGCTATATTTAGTCCAGGTGTTTTTAGTATCTGATTTTTGGTCGAACGCGGGGCTGATCCGGGGTAGATATCCAGCCATTAAAACGCAAAAAAGGACAATAAGCCCACCCTATACGGTTTAGACGTGAGCTAATGCAGGTAATCTTTTTATCTTCTTTATCTCCTTAGCAATTGATGAGTGAGTTACATGATATAGATCCCATGCCAACTGCAAATTAAGCCAAAACTGTGCCTCCATGCCAAATAGTTTCTCCAGACGAAGTGCTGTGTCAGGGGTTATCCCCCGCTTCCCATGAATCAGTTCATTAACACGAGGATATGAAACACCGAGCTTTTGCGCCAACTCACTCTGCGTCATATTCAGGGGTTTGAGAAACTCCTCCAACAGCATTTCGCCGGGATGTGTAGGCGGACCATATTTTGGTATGCGAACCATCTTCTTCTCCTTCACGATTCAGTGGTAATCGGTTATTTCGACGTTTTCTGCGCCATCGTCTGTCCACACAAAACACACACGAAACTGGTCGTTAATCCGTATGCTGTGTTGTCCATTTCGATCATCCTTAAGGGCTTCCAGAAAGTTCCCCGGTGGAATTTTCAATGACTCCAAGGAAACTACACCATTGAGTTGATCGAGTTTTCGCTGTGCCACGCGCCAGATTTGCTGTGGACAGGTCTGGCGCGCCTCTCTGGTGTTTTTCCTGTCAAAGATATCCTCTGTGCCCCTGTCACGGAACGATTTGATCACCAGGCTTCCTCATCGGTTTGATATCTTCGATAGTTTAAATTATAACGGATAACGTTATATATAGCAATAGATATTACATAATTTCGCTTTCCGGTCTACGTAACTGGGACTGGGATGTTAAGGAATTAGGGATGAAAGGTATTGCCGTCGGCAAATTACTGGGCATGGTTCAGTCTTCTGTCAGTCGGGCAGTAGCGCGCGGAGAAAGATTAACCATCGATCGTCAATTAAGTCTGATTAAAGGACAAATTGCATAAAAACATGACCGTCCCCCATATTCCCACCGGCTACCCGATTAGCCCTTGTAGCGTGTGTCCCCTATTTATCTTGTTCTTTGGGTCAAGGAGCAAAGTCAGGGCTCCTTGGGCGGCCAAGATTGGCCAGATGCGAGATCGGGGTGGCGCGGTTCACCCGACGGTCTGCCATGCTCCAGACGCCATTCCTCTATTTGACCAAGAAGCGTGAAGGCGGACTTCCGTCGTTTCTTGTCCTCAGTCGCCATTCTGAAAAGTCGGACGCGCAGTTCGTTTGACGCACGCGCGTGTTCCGTGAAGACGTTGCCATCTTGCCCGTAGGGCCGTCGCTCGACGAAAGCGCTTTCGAGTTGGCCCCAGATACCTTGCGGAACCGGCGAGGGCCTAGCGTCATCGATCAGGTTCAGGTTTGCGGCGAGGGCTTCGGGCGTTCCGAGCCAGTCCATGACTTTCGAGAGGACGTGCCGATTGAGTTCCGGCAGGTCGCGTTCGCACAATTCCCGCAGCCGCGCGGCCGCCTCCGGCCTGCGCCGGGCCAGTTCCGCGAGCCGCGCGACCAGCACGTCCTCACGCTGAGGACGGCGCGTCAGCGCGATGCCGCGAATGTCCGGATCGACAAAACCCAGGAGCAGTTCGCGTGCACGCGGCGTGTCGAGCGCGGCGAAGGCGTTGACGAAATTGTCCTCGCATTGCTCGAACGTCGGCGCATCGGACGCAAGCTCGTACAGGAGATCGACAGCGGCATTCGAGCGGCTCTCGCCGAGAGCGGTGACGAGCTCGCGCAGTTCGTATCCCCGAAGCCGCCGCTTGCCGAGCACGTCGCGCATCTTGGCGATCCCAGCCGCAGGGTCGTCGACGAACGGGCAAAGCGCGAGGATGCGGCGCAGAAGGTACCTGTCTGAATCCTGCATCCATTTCTCCGTCCGCTCGAGGATGGAATCGACGAGGGCGAACGCAGTGGTCGCGGGCAAGACGACACCCGCCATCAACAGGCGTTCGGCGGCGTCGAGGCGGATGTACTGGTCCCATTGACCGGGCAGGGCAATCGCGTCGACCACCGCTGCCGCCGAGCCGCGGGCGTCAACGGCGGCAAGCGCCTTTGAGAGCTCCTTGAGGCCGGCGGCGGGCTTTCCGTCTTGCAGGTGCCCCCGGAGGCGCCTGATTTCGGCATTGAGTGCGGCGGCGAACCGTGTGCGCCGATGGTCGTCGCCGGGCGGCGGAACGCGACCTTCGCGCGCAGCCCACATCAAGTCGTAGCGGAACGTCCGGTCGAAGGAACGCTCCGGCTTTGGCACGAAGTCGCGCGCCATCGCGGCTGCGGCGTCGGAGAGGTATTCCGGCTCGGGAAGCAGGTCAATGAGCACCTGCTCGGCGCCGGCCGGGTCGAGGTGCATGACGGCGGCGATGTGCCAGCCGGCGTAGCTCATGCTGCCGCCATTGCCGAGAGGTCCATGGTCGCCGGCCGCGCGCGCGGCCCGGCCGCGGCGCATCCTCTCGATGTCGGCGCGGATGAGCGTCACGAGGTCCGCCATGTCTTCGGGTTTTCCGACCTGTGCAATCGACGAGGCCAGGTTGGCCTTCTCCTCGCCGTTGAAGTCGTCCTGGCGGAGCACGAGATCAACGCTGCTTTTCAGGTACGCGCGGAGGCGTGCCTTCAGGTCGGCATCGGCGATACGCAGGGGTTCCACGTCCGACCTGGCGACCCTGCTGAGAAGGTCCGCTGCGACTTTGATGTCGAGGGGGTCGCCGCTGGTGACGGACGAGAGGACGCCGGCCGCGGCGACGTCGTCGGGAAGGCGGCGGAACACGGCTTCCAGCTGATTCATTACCTGCCACTCGAATTCGTGCCGCACGCCGGGCTCCGCCTCCACCTTACGCCGGAGCTCGCGCAGCTTCGTAAACACGCGCGCGGCAAGATTGGCGTCCGCGCGTGCGGCAATGACGGCGATCATGCCGCCGAAGTGCCTGTTCTTGAACTCTTCGGTCTCGAGGCGCTGCAGGTATTTCTCGACGAGGCGGTCGGGAATGGCGGTCGCGAACGGCAACCAGTACTCGTGCCCGTAGAGGACGCCTTCGGCAACCTGGGTAGCCACCCACTCGCTCGCCCAGACCGGATCGGTCTTGCGCAGATACTCGAGCGCCGGCTGGATGTAGTGCGAACCCAGGTTGCGCATGTCGCCGCTGGATAGCGCCGCCATCGCATCCTTGACGACGCCGTCCAGGCCTGTCTCGCCGAGCTCGATCAGATCGATCGCGGTTCGCAGGCGGGCGGGATGGTCTGTCGTGCTCTCGATGAATTTCCGCATCGCCGCGATGGTCTTGGGCCTGAGGGCCGCGGGCATGCGGTCGACGTTTTTGCGCGCAACATCCTCGAATGTCTGCGCATCCATCGACTCGAGGACGCGGGTCAGCGCGTCGTCAGACCCGGTCCACATGAGGCCGGAGACCGCCGCCTTCTTCACCGCGATGCTGTTGTCCTCCGCAGCGAAGGCCGCAACCTCGCCATCGACACGATGATGAAGCAGTTCGGAGACGAAATCCGCTCGCGCCTCCTCGCTCCAGCCGCGCACCTGCTCGCGCCAGTTCGGTCCAAGCGACGAGACCTGGATGTCCGGCCAGAGCCGGTACGTGCGAAGCCGCGTTTGCTGGTCTTGTCCCGACAGAAGCGGCACGATGATGTCGCCGAAGTCGTCCGCGCCGGTGGCGAGCATGGCGGCGAGGGCATACTGCCGATAGTTGCCGTCGCGGATCGCGTAGACGCCGCGGAAGCGCTCGCCGACGGCCGCGCGAACTTCATTCCAGACGGCCGCGCCGCAAAGCTGCGCAAACTCGCCGGCGAATACGGGGTCGACGGCGAGCGCCATCTCCACCAGCTTCCCGCCGGCGCGGGTGTTTCGCTTGTCGGTTTCGCCATCGCCGGTCTGCTCGGCAAATGTCTCGGCGATCATGCGCAGCGGTTCGGCCCAAGCCGGATCGTTCACGTAGTCGGCCGTGAAGGGGCCGATCGCGTCGCGGTCATCGTCCCGCAGGTCGAGAAGCCGCGCGCGGACGTCGAGCGCAGCGTAGTACTCCTGAAGCTGCTGATGCTCGAATTGAAACGCCGTTTGCGGGTAGTCAACGCGTTCGAGAACGTGGTGCGCCGTGAGCGTCGCGAGGATCGCCGGTGCTCCCACCGGTTCGATCTGCCCACAGTCCGCAAGCTCTCGCGTGACGGCGGCAGCGACAGCGCGCGCATCAGCCTCGGGCAATGCCACCGCACCGCGGCGGGTCATCTCAGTTGCAAGGGCCTTCAGGTAGTCCGTTTGCCGGCCGAAGATCGGTGTCCCTTGCAGCGCGTTTCTGTGCTCGTCTCGTTGTTCTTGCATACGAAGAACCTGGGCGAGGACGCCGATCTTCGTGGAGGGAATTTCGGCGCCGGCTTCAAACAGCGAAGCGACTTCCGAGAGGATGAACGGCGTGCGAGTTAGCTCGTCGAGCGATGGGTCGGCATCGATGCGGGCGCGGAGTTCGGCGCCTTGCGCGCCAAGGCGGGCTGTCAGGTAAGCTGCCCGCTGCACGCGCCGAAGGCGCAACAACCGCAGTCGCAATGCACCTGGCAGCGGCGGGGTCAAGTGGTGCGTGCGGGTTGCGACGATGATGCCCGCGCTCGGAAAATCCCGCTCGAGCTCCCGGAGTGCATCATTAGCCTGCGCGGAATTCGACTCCGCAATTTCATTCCAGCCGTTCAACAACAACAGGAAAGGTTCCGTCTGCTGCACCCGCGCGAGGTCGGCGGGCGTGAGACCTTCGGCCTGGAACGCAGGCATGCCGGCAATGTATTCGAGAATGTTCCGGCGCGACGACGTCCACGCCGGAAGTTCGACCATGAACGGTGTGCCGGCGATGCGCGCGCGTTGCGCGAGCTGTATCAGCGTCGTGGTCTTTCCGCGGCCGGCGGGCCCTTCGAGAACGATGCGGCCGCTCTGCGACAGCGCCTGGTCGATCTGCTCAAGCGACAGCACGTCGGCAGACTCCGCACCATTCGGGTCAAGCCGCACTGCCGTGAGATCGATGAGCGGATGTCCTTTGGTCTTGCCAGCCCAGGTTCGCGCGACAACGTCGGCCGCGCGCCTTGTTCTGTCAATGAGGTCTGCGACCTGCGCTTCGGCGTCGATATCGAGGTGGAGGAACCTGGCACAGAGCGAGGCGTTCTCGGACATCATCATCTCGATGACGATGTCCTCGCGCGAGATGATGTGAAGTTCGAGACCGTGGTCTTCCTGAATTGCCTTTTTCCACTGCTTTTGTTTGGGGTTGCCCACTTTGGCGGACGTCACGAAAAGGAGCATCTTTAGGTCAGAAAAGTTCTCCTTGGCGGTCTTTGCGTCGCCAGAAATCTTCCCCAGCGTTGGCGTGATCGATGCGGAGAGCCCCTTACCGATTTTTTCCGGCGTCAGGCTTGAGGGCGCGTAGGCATCGAGGCCGAGATCGTTCTTGCGCTCGCAGGCGATGAGTTGGGGCCAGCGCTTCTTACCGAGTACTACCGCCAGCCCCTGAAAACGCATCCCCTCCTCTTGGGAGGCGAGTTCATCGAGTGCCCTTTCGATATCGGTTCTTAGAACAACCATTCGCACCCGCGCCGCGTGCCGTTCGAGTTAAGCAGGCGGCCCGTCAGGGCCGCTGCGCCTGCAGCAGATTGTTAGCCACTACTTCTTCCCAAAGAGACAGCCAACCAAAGTTCCGAACCAGTTATTAGATAGTTTCTCGATAATACCGGAAAGTAGTTATGTGGTCAAGATAGTAAATATGAGCTGCCTGACGTAACACTTTAATTTTATTAGATTATGCGTATGACTAATGACGCCGATGGGGGTGTTGTTTCTTACGTTGCAAAATGTTTGACAGCAGAAGGAAATAAATTCTATAGCACACCTCCATGCTACGGCAGTAAACGAACCTTTTAACGATGGGGAACTGCTGAACGAATACTTCAAGTTATAGTGCATAATCTGACGCCCAACGGGCCGGATGAGGAGCACCCCGTAGGGGTGTCTGTTCGATTCGGATTGATAGGCCGCGCTTCGCGCGGGCTGGCAATCCGTCCTCATCCGGCCCGATAGGGCGACGCGAAGCGTCGGCCTATCATGAAGCTAACCGGTGCGCAGTTTTTTTGCGCGTCCGGTTGAGCGACTTGTTAAACGCTTCGTGGAACGGGTCAGTTCTAATAGTGATCTCAAGGCCTCATTCACCGATGCGGAATCATGGAAGGCTTTGGCTATGTCCGGATCAAGTACGGCCACGTTCGATCCTTCATCAATCAATCGTCGGTAATACTTCCCGCGAACGGCTTTTGAATAGTCAAAATCGTACTCGGGACGTAACTCATCAGTGTTTTGTATTTTTCTTTTATCCTTCATGTTTTTTCCTCTCATGTGCGGTTGCACATCTTGCGCTAATGATGCGTATATTTCCTCCTCTCTCTGCTATAATGAGGCCGTTTCATTCATGCCGCAATAATCCCGGTTTGATATCGATATCGGTTCTTTCTCCGCATTATTGATGAAAATAGGGAAAAAAGTAAAGAAAGAAAACTTCAGCGCTTGACAAAAATTAGCTCTCTGATATTATGAAAGTACAAAATTAATAAATTTATAAAGTCATAGGAAAGAACGGAAGAGGTATTTTTATGCCGCTGGTTAAAGTCAAAAGACACTATCAGATTACTATTCCACAGGGCCTACGCAGAAAGCTCAATCTTGCTGTTGGGGATTATGTGGAAGTGGAGAATAAGGATGGCGACATAATCATGAAGCCGGTCAAGCTGGTTCATCCCGACCAGGAGTATTTTTATACCAAAGAGTGGCAGGAAGGTGAGGCCCAGGCAGACAAAGACATGGCCAAAGGTGATGTGGTCGGTCCTTTTGATAATATTAAAGCTGCCGTCCGGGCCCTCAAGAAGACTAAAATATGAGGCTGGTTTTTACCAAAAACTTTATCCGGGATTACCGTAATCTGCCCCCGCCAGTGCAGAAAACAATCGACAAACAGTTAGAGTTTTTGTTGTCTGATTCACAACACCCTTCCCTACATATTGAAAAGATGCAAGATCCGAGGAACATCTGGGAAGGCAGGGTGAGCGGCTCTTACCGTTTTACCTTTCAGATTGAAGGCGACACCTATATCATGAGAAAAGTCGGCAGCCATGATATTCTAAAAAAGCCTTAATCTTATAGGCCCCAAAATGTGCAAAAACGGCTGCCGCAATCGATATCTCTCCCGCCTGGAAATGTTTTACCTGAACATGCATAGCGAGCGCATTCCCCGCTGCTTGCGGCGGGGTTAGCGAGCGAATACTATGCTTTTTACCTTACATACGGAGATTCCCCGCAGCTTGCTGCAGGGAGCTTCAATTGAGCGATTTAAAAACCACAGCGTGCACAGCGAAAGATTCTAATAGTTTAAAATATAATAATTTCAAGTAGTTCTCTGTGTTCTCTGTGGTAAATTGCCTTTTTTAGGTTTTATATTATCAATTCTTTCTCCAGGTAGGCCAGTATCTTTTCCAGGCAGGTCGGGACATCGTACTTATCTGTTTCCAGGATCAGTTCAGGATTCTCCGGTTCCTCGTAAATAGAATCCACACCAGTAAAACCTTTGATGCGGCCGGAGCGGGCCTTTTCATAATATCCCTTGCCATCTCTTTTTTCGCATTCCGCCACGGGGCATTTTACATAGATTTCGACAAATTCACCGGGTCGGAATAGTTTGCGGGCAAACTTCCGGTCTTCGAGGTAGGGAGAAGTGAATGCGGCGATGGTTATGATTCCGGCATCCACAAAGAGCCGGCCTGCTTCGGCCACCCTCCGGGCGCTTTCTTTGTGGTCCTCCCGGCTGAGTCCGAGATTGCCGCACAGGCCGTAACCGATATTGTCATCATCCAGGGCATAGGTGTGAAAGCCCCTGCTATATAAGTACCTATCCAGTGCATAGGCCAGGGTCGTCTTGCCCGCTCCAGGAAGGCCCGTGAACCAGAGAAGCACGCTTTCATGGCGATGGAGCTTCAACCGTTCGTTACGTTTTACCCTTCCTTTTGACCAGTCTGACATAAGATTTAACCCTTGATAGATTACATACAGAGCGGACAGTATCAGAAAGGCGTGGATAATTCAACCGTTAAGTCCCATTATGGAGCAGTCAGCAGTCAGCTTTCAGCTTAATATGGTGTTTGTTTTAGATTATTGCTGATCCGCCTGTGGTCCGCCGCAAGCGGACTCCAGCAAGTTTCGCTCAGGAACAACGGCTTCCACAAGAATGTGAGGGAAGTCCTATTGAGAGCTTATCAGTAAAGAACTCCCCCCTTTAGTAAAGGGGGGCGAGGGGGGATTTGAAAACGCCTGGTAGTAACTATGCTTTCGTATAATAAGAGCCTAAAACAATTATGATTTATAAAATCTCTCCTAACCCCTGGTTTTCCAAAGAGGGGAATAGAGAAGAGTAAAAAATTACCCACTCGATTACGTGAAGACCCAAAATATTTGGTACAAAGGAGGTATTTTAGGTTAATATTACATTTATGTCTTGTGACGTAGAGAATCTAATAGCCCAGGTAGATATCGGGAATCTAAGACGCTACACCTCGTCCATAACCGGCCTGCGCCATGCCTGGAAGGAGCCGGAGGCGCTGGAGGAGCGGGCGTGCTATGTGGAGGAGGCATTTGCATCCTTCGGCCTTGCCGTCGAAAGCCAGGCAGTGCCGTTTCACGGCAGGACTTACAGGAACATTGTCGGCACGCTCCAGGGAAGGAAGGATACGGATTTACTCCTGGTCGGCGCCCACTATGACGCCGCCTTGGGCAGTCCGGGCGCCGATGACAACGCCAGCGGGGTGGCCGTGCTCCTGGAGGCGGCGCGTATTCTGTCTCAATGTAATCCTGATAATACCATACAGTTCGTAGTTTTTACCCTGGAAGAGCCCCAGCTCCCGGTAATGACCCTCACCTTTCTCATCGGGAGCCGTCATTTTGCCCAGGAGGCCGGAAAAAAGGGACAGAGATATAAGGGCGTACTCATTTTGGAGTCTGTCGGCTACACGAGCGAAAAACCCCGGAGCCAGTCCATTCCAGCCTTGATGAGAATCGCTGTGCCGGATACGGGAGATTTCCTGGGGGTTGTCGCCAACCGAAGATCGAAAAATCTTTTAGACGGCTTTTGCCGGTCTGCTGCTAAATGGGTGCCAGAACTTAAAGTGGTGGGCTATAAGGTACCTTTTTCAGGCCGCCTGATACCGGAGACCAGGTTTAGCGACCATGCCCCCTTCTGGGATCAGGGGTATCCGGCCCTGATGCTCACCGATACCGCCATGTTCCGCAACCCTAACTATCACACGCCTTATGACAGACTGGAGACCCTGGACTTCAATTTTATGTCCGGAGTGGCCAAGGCAGTAACGGCGGCCTGCTGTAATCCGGCCTGAGATATTATTTCTGTTTACTCCTTGACTATTTTTCAGAAATGCCGATATAATCCGTAGCATTTTTAATTCGGGGCCGGTCCCTGTGCATAAGGATGTGCCTATGTTCGTTTTTGGAAATTTTTTGCATGCCTTGGCCAAGATAATCGACATAGTATTATCACTTTATATGTGGGTTATTATCGCCCGGGCCGTCATTTCCTGGGTGAGTCCTGATCCGTACAATCCCCTTGTTCGCTTCCTTTACGGGGTAACCGAACCCGTCCTTTACCGGGTGCGCCGTCTTCTTCCCATCAGTCTTGGCGGCATAGATTTTTCGCCGATAATTATCATATTGATCATTGTTTTCCTGCAAAGTTTCCTCGTGCCGACCCTGGTCGATGTAGCCGGACAGCTTGGTTGATTAACCCATCCAAAGAGGGTGATTGTATATGCGTATTACACCTATGGACATTCAACAACAGGAGTTCCGGGTCCGTTTCCGCGGTTTTGATGCGCGGGAAGTAGATTCCTTCCTGGAATTGGTAGCGGAAGAACTCAAAGAGGCGCTCCACGAAAATAGCGCCCTTAAGGATGAGGTAAAAAGGCTCAGGGAAGCCCAGGCTAATTTTGAAGAGAAGGAAAAGACTTTTCAAACGGCCTTTGTTTCTGCCCAGCGTGTAGTGGATGAGATGAAATCCAATGCCGAGCGTCAGGCCAAGCTTATAGTAACTCAAGCCGAACTTGAAGCCAGAAAGATGGTGGAAAGCGCCCATGTTCAGGCGGCCCAGGTACAGGAAGAGATCAACCAGTTGAAACGTCAAAAGGCCCAGATGGAGTATCGGGTTAAGGCTTTTATCGAAAGCCTTTCGAAATGGCTGTCCGCAGAGAAAGAAGTAGCGGAAGAAAAGGAGGCCGGCACGAACGAGGCACACCAGGCTATGAGCGCTATCAACGAAATTATCTCTGGAGTGGATTTAGAGGGTGATGATCCGGCAAAGTGACCCTATTTTTCCAACCATCAACTGACGGGGTACTTTTAAGGGTTTACGTTCAACCAAAGGCCTCACGCGAGGGTATAGCCGGCTATCACGGCGATGCCCTTAAAATCAGATTAAAAGCGCCTCCGGTAGAAGGAGAGGCTAATGCCGCCTGTATTCGATTTCTTGCCTCTCTGTTTGGCCTGCCTCAAACAAACCTATCCATCAAGACCGGACATAAATCCCGTTTGAAACTCATAGAGATGGAAGGAATCTCTATTGAGGAAGTGAAAAAAGTAATAGCTGCTCAGCCTGCCCTTTCTTCCTGAAAGACGGCGGCCATAAAATAGACCTCTCGCTTCCGGCCGAAGATTTCCTTCAGTAACCGACCACTTTCCCGGGCTGCGGTTATGGCCGTTTCTATAAGGCTGTCTGTATCAGTTAATAAAGACCTTGGCATAATCCCTGATTTCTTCCAGGGCCCTGCCGGAGCCCATAACTACTGTGGTTAGGGGGTCTTCGGTCATTATGGTCTTGAGGCGTGTTTCCTCGGTGATGCGGCGATCCAATCCCTTAAGGAGGGAGCCTCCGCCGGCCATGTGAAGCCCGCTCTGGTGGATGTCGGCCACCAGTTCCGGCGGTGTATTGTCCAGGGTGCGCCTGATAGCCCCGATAATGCCATTTACCGGCTCGGCTATGGCCTCGCGGATCTCGGCATCGGTGACGGGTATGGCCTTGGGAAATCCGGTAAGGATTTCCTTGCCGGATACGAACATGCTCTGAGGTTCATCCAGGGGATAGGCAGAACCTATGTTTATTTTGATATGTTCGGATGTATTTTCACCAATGAGTATCTGATATTTTTTTTGCATATAACGGACAATAGACTCATTGATCTCATCTCCGGCTACCCGGTGGGACTCGCTGCAGGCTATGGCGGAAACAGATATTACGGCTACTTCTGTAGTCCCCCCGCCGATGTCTATTACCATTTGGCCGCTTGGCTTCCCAATTTCCAGCCCGGCGCCTATGGCGGCGGCCATAGGTTCTTCTATCAAAAACACTTTCCGGACTCCAGACTCCTCCGCCGCCTCTACGACCGCCCGCTTTTCTACCTGGGTGATGCCGGTGGGGACGCAGATAACCATCTTGGGCCGAATAAAGCGGCTTATATTTACCTTGCGGAGGAAATACTTGATCATCTGCTGGGTGACCTCAAAGTCGGCAATGACCCCGTCTTTCATCGGCCTGACGGCCCGGATCTTTTGCGGTGTACGCCCCAGGTATTCTTTGGCCTCCCGGCCGACGGCTATGACCTGGTCCGTGTCTTTATTTATAGCCACAACGGAGGGTTCGTTTAAAACAATGCCTTCCCCCGGCATATAGATCAGGGTATTGGCTGTGCCCAGGTCCATAGCGGCATCTTTAGACAGAAAGCCGAACAAGCGATCAAATAGCATATAAACTGTGTCCTCCTTAATTAGTGTTCATACGGCCCTGGGCCGGATTCAAGCTTTCAGCTATCAGCTTTCAGCCGTCAGCATGTTTGTTATCCGTTGTCCGATATTTTCTTTCGGTGAACGGTCAACAGTGAACGGCGGACCGGCTTCATAAGGCAGATTATCCTTTCATGGACATTTTCGTCAAGATAATCCTTTGCCCAATACTCAAGAGGGCGTCGATCTCCTCTGTCTCCCACGTACAACTGCTGTAGCTGGTGAAACCCATTACCCCGGGGATGAAATCCTGCAATAAACAGGGGATACCCAAAAAGGCGCTGAAGCCCTTGAAAGGTTCTTCTGCTGTAAAAAGGTAGGATTTCCTCGGTTCTTGCCCTATCTTCTCCAGAACCAGCGGATTTCTCTTTCTAAAGATCCAGCCCACCAGCCCCTTTTCTACTGAAAACTGCTGTCTCTGGAGGTTGGATTTTATCGTACCGATCAGGGCCGGAAGGCTGTATTTGGCGTCTGGTTCAGGGGATGAAAGAAAGGCCACGAATCCCATCTCGGCCCGGGTAAAAGAAAGGCATAAGGTCAGGATGTTGATGAGGTAATCATCAAAATCTCTGGGTTGCTGTCCTATACGATCGGCCTGGTAGTGGAGATTGAGTATCCGGTCATAGAGGCGTTCCTTGGCCTGTAAGTCGGAGACTTCTGTTTCATGTACGATAAGATCGGCGAATCCCAAGAGCAGTTTCTGGCTTTTTTCAGTAAATATGTATTTATTTTTGCTGTCCACGGAAAGAACACCCTTTCCGCGGGGAAGGGGAACGGCCATGAAGGATTTGATATCTTCGTCTGCCGAGTAGAACTGCAATGTAGTGGTGTCTCTGTCAAATTGGTTGGCGATGATAGGCTTGTTGTTTTTAGCCACCCAGCCGACCATACCGTCTCCATAGCCGAATTGTACCCGGGGGATGACATTTTTGCTCAAACTGTAGTAAGATTGCAGAGTCAGGCTCTCATCTTTAGGGTCGGCCAAAAACAAGGCGGTAGTAAAGGCGTCGGTAACGTTGCTGATTACTTTAATTATGTTTAAGAGATGGCTATCGACGGACATAATAATGTCTTGCTCACACTATCCTTTGACTTCCCGGTCTTTAGCGATTAGCATATATCCGCTGTGGATACAATAATTCTTATCACGCCATGGCACGGGATAGGTCGGCATTATAGCCGATTTTAGGAATTATGCAAAAACAAACCGAACTTTTGGCCCCGGCCGGTAATCTGGAGGCATTCTGGGCGGCGGTGGAGAAAAAGGCCGATGCCGTTTACATCGGTTGGAGTGACTTTAACGCCCGCGTCCAGGCCGAGAACTTTTCCCTGGAGGACATCAGCCGGACGATCCCTTTCGCCCATAAGCACGGCGTAAAGGTCTATATAGCCCTGAACATCCTGCTCAAGGAAAGAGACCTGCCGGAGATAGTAGAGGGTCTCAGGATATTAGAGGGGCTTTCTCCCGATGCCCTGATCATTCAGGATATGGGGCTGTATTATTTAATCAAAAGATACTTTCCGGCCTTTCGTCTCCATGCCAGCACCCTTATGACCATTCACAACCACCCGGGAGCCGAGCATCTGCGCGGGCTTGGATTTCAGCGGGTGGTACTGGCCCGCGAGCTGTCCATAGATGAAATAAGCGCCATACACCGGCATTCTCCGATTGAGCTGGAGGTTTTTGTCCAGGGAGCCCTTTGTTACAGCTTTTCCGGGCTTTGTCTGATGAGCAGTTATCTGGGCGGAAAGTCCGGTATGCGCGGCCGGTGCGTCCAGCCCTGCCGCCGGTTGTACGAAAGCGGCAAAAAACACGGCTCGTTTTTTTCCATGAATGACCTCTCGGCTATCCGGTTGCTGCCTGAATTAAAAAAGGCCGGTGTCACCTCCATCAAGCTCGAGGGGAGGATGCGCAGCGCCTACTACGTAAGCTCTATAGTAGAAGCCTACCGTATGGTACTGGATGCGCCGGAGGGCGATGAAGAGGCCCTGGGCCGGGCTGAAGATTTAATAAGGCGGTGTCTGGGCCGAAAGCCGACTTCCGGGTACTTTCTGTACCCGCGCCTGACGGACATCGTCACCCCGCATTTTTCAGGCACGGCCGGCCTTTTTCTGGGGAAGATCATAACCGCACGCGGAGAAGAGGCCCTGGTGAGGCTTGCTGCTAATGTCGGCGTTGGGGACCGGCTGCGCCTGGTAAGGCCTGCCCATGACGAGAGACACTCATTTACTCTGGGAAAAATGATTGCCGGGGGGAAAGAACTGATAAATGCCGCACAAGGTCAGGAGATCACGTTTAAGATGCCCGTCCCTTGCCGCAAGGGAGATCTGCTTTTTAAGGTAGATGCGAAGGACGCCGCGCTTGTGCGCGGCGCAGGCCGGATAAGAAATCTCATTTTTGCCGCTACCAGAGGCTGCGTTATCAGCCCGGCAACAAAAAAAGGGTTAAGCATGGACCCGGTTGTTTCAAAATTATTCCCGGAGAAGGGTCCCGGGGCCATGCAGAGGAAAGACCTTAAGTGGTGGGTGAAATTGGGCGATCTGAATCACCTGTCCGATGTGCCAGACCGTGGCATCCATCGCCTCCTGGTCCTCCTGGACGAGAAGACATTCGCCCAATACAGGCGTTACCACAAACAGATTTTGCAGATGCGGCATCGATTTTCCTGGATGCTGCCGCCTGTCATAGAGGAAAAACAATGCCGGTTTTATGAGAAGGCGATAGATGGATTGCGCCGGGCCGGGTTTACGTACTGGCACCTGGGCCATATAAGCCAGCGGCAATTTTTCTTACATAAAGGCAGAGACATACACCTTTCCGCCGGTTATACGGCCAACGCGCTTAATTCCCTGTCCGTCAGGGCCTTTTGCGATCTCGGGATCACGGAGGTGGAGTTTTCCATAGAAACAGACCGGGAAAACCTTAAAGAGGCATTGGCCCATGCCGGGGGGTGCCCGGTGGGGCTGGCCGTCTATGGCCATCCGCCCCTTTTTACTTCCCGGCTGCTCCCCCCCGGTCTAAAACCGGGTGCCACCATACGAAGCCCTAAGAAAGAGAGTTTTTTCATTAACTGCTATCGGGAATTGACCCTGGTACATTCCTCGCACCCTTATTCTCTCCTGGCCTATGTGCAGGATTTGAAGAAGATAGGGATTTCTTTTGTGACGGCTGATTTCACCTGGGAGCGCCCTGCTAAAAATGTGCTCTCTGAGATTTTAGGCGGTAAGCCGGGTAAAAAACCGGGGGATAGGGTGAATACCTTTAATTTCCTGAGGACATTGGCCTGATAAAATTACCGGGCGGCCAGAGAAGCTATCCTGGCTGAGACGATATTTTTGATATCTTCAACGGTAAAGGGCTTGGTTATGTAAGTTGCGCCGCTGGACTCAAGAAATCTACTTGTCTCATAACTCATGGTATCGCCGGTCATAAAGATTACCCCTCCCGGCGGCAGCAATCCCATATCCCTGATGGTGTTAAAAAGTTCCTTACCGTCAATGTCCGGCATTATTATATCCGTCAGCATCAGGTCATATCGCCCCGTTTCCAGCTTTTCCAGGGCCAGCTTACCGGCTGTAACCGTTTCCACATCGTATCCTTCCCTTGTCAGTATATCGCATGCGAGTTTAAGGATTATGGGTTCGTCATCCACAACCAGCACCCGATGTTCTCCCCGTCTTTGGGGGACTGTTTTAGCCGGGCCGGAGGCAATTTCCTTTCCAACCGGGCGCGGGAACCTTATAGTAAATATGGTGCCATGCGGTTCGCGCCGATCCGCAGATATGTCGCCATCATGTTCCTTAATTATACTGTACGAGACGCTGAGTCCCAATCCCGTTCCGCGTCCCGGTCTTTTCGTCGTAAAAAAAGGTTCGAATATGCGTTTCCGGATGTCATCCGGTATCCCCGGGCCGTCATCGGCAATTTCCGCTATGACCACTGCGCGCTCTGGTTCGTAACGAGTCCTCACCTCCAGTGTCCCCATACGGAAGGCCTGGGTTATAGCCTGCTTGGCGTTAATGATAATATTGGCAAATACCTGTTGTATCTGATGTCCATCACCTTTTATAACGGGGAGGGTCTTGTCGAAATCTTTTATTACCCGGATATTGTGATTGTGCAGGTCATAGGATAGAAAATCCAGTGTTTGTTCTATTAATGTATTTATGTTGACGGCTTCCTGCCGAATTTTCCCTGTATCAGAGAAGGCAAGCATATTCTTAACTATCTTGGCCGTGCGCAAGGCCTCTTTTTCGATTGTGCGCAGACCGTTTCTAATCCTATCCGTATCAGACACTTGAGACAGAAGCTGGGCATACCCCAGAATAGAGGTAAGGGGGTTGTTAATCTCGTGGGCAACCGCAGATACCAGTTCTCCTATGGCCGAAAGTTTCTCGGAACGAATGAGCATCTCTTGTGTTTCTTTCAACTGCCGGTAGGCGTTTTCCGTGGCAGCCGCTTTTTCTTCAAGCTCTGCCCCGGCTTTTTCCAGCTTTTTATTCGTCTGTTTCAGGGCCTCTAAATAATTATTTTTTTCTATGATGAGCCGTCTCTTCTCTATGGCCCGTTGTACCGTATAGATGAAATCCTCCATGTTTGACAGAGGCTTTACCAGGTAATCATAAACCAAGTTCTGATGAATACATTGTAAAACGGACTCAATAGAGGCATACCCGGTCAGTATTATAAACTGGGCCATGTCGTCCAATTTTCTCATCTCCCGGATCATGGCCAGGCCGTCCATCCCGGGCATCCTGAGATCGGCGATTACCAGATCGGGATATTCGGCTTTGAACCTCTCTATTCCCTCCGGACCATTTCCAGCCTCCGGGACAGTGAATCCCCTTTCCTCGAGTTCCATGCGCAGAAGCAACCGGATATCGGCTTCATCATCAACTACCAAAATTTTTCCGTTCATGACCTGTTTTTAATCCTTTCTAATTAGTGCTCATCCGGAAACCCGAAAATTTCGGATGAGCTGTCAGCGCTCAGCTATCAGCTTTCAGCTTAATGTGTTGTTTGTCTTAAATTTTTACTGACGGCTGACAGCTGACGGCTGAAAGCTTCAATCTGGAAACGGTAGTTTCCGGATGAACACTAATCAAAATGACTGGTTAAGGAGCGGCAGTATCACCCTTATCTCCGTGCCTTCCCCCTGGCCGGAAATTATTTCGATATCACCTTTGTGTTCCTCGACTATGTTGTAGCTTACGGAGAGGCCCAGGCCCGTGCCTTTGCCTGCCTCCTTGGTAGTAAAAAATGGGTCAAAAACCTTATCCAGATTTTCCGGGGCGATGCCTATGCCGTTATCTCTTACGCTAAGGATTACATGGCTGTTATCGCCTGCTTCAGTCTTTATGGTCAATATTTTTTTGTAGTCTCTTGCTTTCTCCGGCCTTTCCAGAGACGTTTCCCGTTCCATCAGGGAGTCTTTGGCATTGCTCAGAAGGTTTAAGACTACCTGCTCCAGTTGCCCGGGATGGCCGTGACAGAAGGGGCCTTGCGAACTATAGTCCTTAATTACCATTATGCCATACAGCTCGATCTGCCTCCCCATAAGGAGCAGGGCGTTTTCTATAACTCGGTTAATATTTACCGCTTCCATCTTCGTATGGGGCAGACGTGAGAAGGTGCGTAGATGGTCTATAATCTCTCCCATGCGCATGGCATTTTTCTCGACGACCGGGAGTACTTCCTGCAATAATTCTTTATCTAGAATTTCCTGGTTGGTTTTCCGCAGTAAGGATTGGGCAAAGCCCTTAATAACCGTCAAAGGCTGATTGAGTTCGTGGGCTACACCGGCGGCCAGTTCTCCGATAGAAGCCAGTTTGGCCGACTGGAGCAGTTGGGCATTCGTCTTCCTGAGTTCGTATTCCGCTTCCTTTTTTTCGGTAAGGTCTCTGGCTATGATCTGTACCGCTTTACTGCCTGCCTGAGAGGAGACGGTCCCGTTTACTTCTACCGGCAGGGTAGCGCCGGCCTTTCTTCTGAAACTTATCTCTATCGTCTGAGAGCCTGTGGCCTCGATTGCCCGCATCATGTTTGTCCAGTCCGCCTCGTCCGCATAGATATCTTGCATAAACTGATCCCGGAGTCTTTCGGGACTAAAACCAAGGCAGTGGCAGGCCGAGGGATTGGCATCAATAAGCTTACCGTTTAGATCGGCGATGAAGATCATATCCTTGGCCGCTTCAAACAGGCTTCGATATTTGGCCTCTGATTTTTCCAGTTGCACCAGGTGATATTTCCATTTTTCCAGAAGACGGACCCGCTCCAGGGCGCTTCCGGCCATCAGGGCCAGAGTCCTCAGCAGCTC
>JAVHLC010000009.1:0-10396 GCA_031082315.1 Thermodesulfobacteriota bacterium | reverse complement strand
TCGTCTTCGGTAAACATGCATATATTGCTTATTTCCCGTCCAAGTTTTTCCACGCTCCGGTAGGCTGCATCGAGCACCTCGTCCTGGGTGCTGGCCGAGTAAAGATCGCGACTGATCTGGCCGAGTATATTTCTCTCAAAAAGGGCCTGTTTTAATTCTCTTTCCACGGGCGGCATGTTTACCGATAGGCTCAACTGCTTGATTCTGCAAGATTTATACATATAGCAACCCCGGCCGGGATTTACAAGAGAAATCGTAACGGGTTAGACAGTCAGCAGTCGAGAGTCAAGAGCAATGTAGGGTGGGCTTTGCCCCATAAGCGCTAAAATAAGAAGCTTGTATTTTAGCAGCCATTCGTATATCATCGCGCCATGAAAACTACAGCGAATGATGGCGATTGGAAAATCATGTTGAGGTTTTTGCCGGCACATTGGGGGTCCAAGGCTACAGAGTTGGGAGCTTTGACACGAAAGCGAAAGATTGACTCGGCTGAAACCTTACTTCGGGTGCTGCTCATACATCTGGCCGATGGGAAATCTCTCCGGACTACTGCGGCCTATGCTTCCGAAGTTGGTCTTTGCAAAATTGAAGACGTTGCTTTGCTGCATCGGCTTAGGGTGTCCGGAGAATGGCTTCGGTGGATGGCCCTTGAGCTGTTGGCAGCGCTTCGTGAGAAAAGACCGGATGCTGAGCTTAGCCCGAAATTTCGCGTACGCATTGTGGATGGCACGTCTATAAGTGAACCCGGAAGTACGGGTTCTGATTGGCGAATCCATTATTGTTTTCAGATGAAGACATTGTTGTGCGATACTTGCACAGTTACAACCACAAAGGTCGTAGAGGGCTTTGAGCGATACGGGGTCGAGTCCGATGACCTTATGGTCGGCGATAGGGGATACTGTAAGCGAAAAGGAATCGTGCATGTTATCAAGCACCAAGGGCATGTGATGGTACGATTTCACTCGACGAATCTGCCTCTATTCACACGGCGTGGAAAGAGCCTCAATGTTTTAGAACTCCTTCGTTCACTAACTGAGGGCCAAGTAGGCGATTGGGACGTGTGGTTCCAGGACCCGGGTGATGGGAGCCTTATTAAGGGTCGCCTCTGTTCCTTAAGGAAAAGCGAGGAGGCTGTAGAATTGTCCAAAAAGCGTTTACTAAGGATGGCCTCCAAAAAAGGAAAAGAACTCCGCCCTGAAACCTTAGAGTATGCAGAATATATAACCCTGTTCACCACGGCCAGTCGCCGTAACCTAGACGGGGAGGGCGTTCTCTCGTTATACCGCGGACGATGGCAGATCGAGCTGGCTTTCAAGCGGCTAAAGAGCATCATAGGAATTGGGCACCTTCCCAAATCCGACCCAAACAGCTGTATCGCTTGGCTGTATGGAAAAATGTTTGTGGCTTTGCTTGTAGAGCGCCTATACCGAGAGGCGGAATCTTTTTCCCCCTGGGGGTACCCGCTTCAATGCCCCCCAGAATTCTGAGGTGAACAGAGACATACAAGGTGTAAGGAGTCCGTGGCGAGAATACGAATTCTGGTTCATGGTTATGCAACATGCTGTAGTTCCAAGATTATCGTTGACCAAGGCTTTAGAACACTGGTCCCACATCAGGGCGCAGCTTATGGAACGTCCAAGAAACAGAATGCTACAATTCGATATGCTACATACGTTTATTTAGCACTTCTTATTTTAGCGCTTATGGGGCTTTGCCCACCAAGGGAATGATGGTGGGTAAAACCCACCCTACGGGACTGCTCCAGCAAGTTACGCTCAGGAATAATGGCTTCCATAAACATGGGGGGGAAGTCCTGATCTGATAAGATATTGACCGCCGGCACGATTTAAGGTTATCTAGAGGCAGCATGTGGGGAATGTTTAGTTTTTTGTTAAAGATGGTTAGGCCTGATTCCGACCGCAACACGGCGGCAAAAGTCCCATCGGCGGAATTATCCGCACTGGAGAAGGAGGCGACCAACCATCATATAGAGGCCATGAGCTATCTGCGCCAGGCCGTCTATGATCAGGCCGGGAAAAGTGCGCTCCAGTCCCGGGATGAGTGGATGCGGCTGCGCGACCTGGGAAGGCAGGGCGCTTACGGTGGGCGTCTGACCGGCCGTTTCGTCGCTAACCAAATAAAAACCCTTACCGATCTTTACGCCCTCGCGCAGGAATGTAAGGAACTCTCGGCATTAGTCCTGTCCCACCTTGATGCAGAGAATTTCCTCGATCAGGACAAACTGCGGGAAAAGATAAGCTGCGCCGGAGAAAGATTGACGTACCTCCTGGGCGAGATGGAGACGGCAGGTATGGTCGAAAAATACCAGGGGGAAAACGGCGGAGTCCTATGGCGTAAGCGGCCGGATCACTGAACCGGGCAAGACCTCTTTCTGACCAAAATCAGCCTCGCCGCACCCCGGGTAAACAATACTATTCGGTCCTATGCATACACCTGCGGGTAATGCAGTTTTTTTGCCGATAATGGCCAGCCCGGTAAACAGTTGTTCGGGGAACTCCTGATTAGGTGTGTCTCTGGGGCCAGACCCGACGATAACATTTTTTCCCGTATTTACTTTCTTATCCAGGATAGCCGTTACTATACGGCTGCCAGCCATAATCTGACATTCGTGCATGATCACCGAGTCTTTTACTCTAGCTCCCCTTGCCACATAAACGCCCGGTGACAGGACAGAGTGTTCGACCGTCCCTTCGATGACGCAGCCGGCAGATATAACCGAATTGGAGACCTTTGCCCCGGGCAGGATCATGGCTGGAGGCCAGTCAGACATTAAACCGGCTTCTTCCAGGTTTGGTCTGACTCCCCAGGCCTCGGGGGTAAGCTCGCTTGCTGGATCGAGGAGATCCATATTCGCCCTCCAGTAGGCATCGAGAGTGCCCACGTCGCGCCAGTATCCCTGAAAAGGATAGGCATAGACCGCGTCTTTGTTGATGGCCATGGGTATAATATGTTTACCAAAGTCATGTTCCCCGGTTTTTTGCAATACAGAGAGAAGATATGAGGTCTTGAAGACATAGATGCCCATAGAGGCCAGGTTGGTTCTGGGCACTTCCGGCTTTTCTTCCCATTCCATTATGCGTCCCTTCCGGTCCGTGATGGCCGTGCCAAAGTGTCTTATCTGGTCCATGGGGACGGTCATCATGGCGATGGTCATATCCGCCCTTTTCCTGCGGTGAAACTGGATCACAGGACGATAATCCATGTAGTAGATATGGTCGCCGGAGAGGACCAGTACCTCCCGCGAGGGATGAGAATTGATATAATCTATATTCTGACGCATGGCATCGGCTGTGCCTTTGTACCAGTCGGAATCCTTCTGTCCGGTGCGCGGCGGGAGTATCTTGGCCCCGCGGCCGCGGCCGATAAAGTCCCACGGAGCGCCGGTGCCGATGTGCTCCATAAGGGACAGGGGCTTATACTGGGTAAGAACGGCCACGTTGCTAATGCCGGAATTCATCACATTGCTGAGTGTAAAGTCTATGATGCGGTAAATCCCGCCGAATGGCACCGCAGGCTTGGCGCGGGCCTCCACCATAATATTGAGGCGGCTCCCTACGCCGCCGGCCAGCAGCATGACGAGTGCTTCATTCATTGTACGGCCTCACCGGATGGGATTTCTTTCTTTGTGAACTGCTTAGACCCGAGGTCCGGATAGATAGTGCACCCTGGTCCGATGGCCATACCGGCCGGTATCCGGGTAGAGCGGCCGATGACCGTGATCCCGCCCTGAGGCGCGTCCGCCCCGTTTTTTTTGCCGATGACCGTATGCGCGCCGATCACGACATCAACATCGGATATGACCTTTTCCATGAAGGCCCCTTCTTCCACGGTGGCATCAAAAAACAATACAGAGTCTTTTACGATGGCCCCTTTTGCTATCCTGACGCCGGGGAAAAGCACGCTATTTTCCACCTGCCCTTCGATGCGGCAGCCGTGGTAAAAACTGGAATTGTTAATGCGCGCCGTTTTTCCGATGACGGCGGGTTGACGGTCGCAAATAGCCTGATGCTCCAGATTGGTCCTGAGCATCCATTCCCTGAGGACGATCTTCGGCCTTCGGCCCAGTGTATCCATATTAGCCTGCCAGTATTCCTCGATCTTACGGCTATAGCCCCAGTATCCCGTATGTTTGTACCCGTATACCTTATAGCGCCCCAGCATAGCGGGTATGATATCCCGGCCAAACTCATGGGAATCACTTTTAACGTTTTCCTGCAGCGCTTCTCTCAGGGCCTCGGGCCGGAATAAATAAATGGTCATGGAGGCCCACGTTGAGGCCGGTTCGGCCGGTTTTTCCTGGTATAATAAAATTTTCCCGCCCGCCCTATCCTCATCTGCTATCTGCGCCAGGCCGAAACGCGGGGCCTCTCTGGTTTCTACCGCTACGAAGGCTGCCGTAAGATCGGCCTTTTTTTTAAGGTGATAGGCAATCATAGGCTGGTAGTTCATCCTGTAAATATGGTCGCCGGACAGGACCATAACCATGTCCGGCTTATGGTAGTCGATAAAATCCAGATTCTGGAATACGGCGTCTGCCGTTCCCTTGTACCAGTCAGAGGCCTTATGTCCTTGAAAGGGGGGGAGCATGGTGACTCCGCGATGCCTGCCCACCATATCCCAGGAGCCCCCCTGGCCGATGTGGTTTATCAGGGAGTAAGATCGATACTGGGAAAGGATGCCCACGTTTTCGATGTTTGAATACCGAAGATTGCTCAAGGGGCAGTCGATGACGCGATAGATCCCGCCAAAGGGGACAGCGGATTTAGGCCGGTAGAAGGTTAATACATTCAGCTCGTCCACGCGGCCCCCGGCCAAAATCATAGCCAGAATCTTTTGCATCAAAACGCTCCTTGACTAGTTTCCATTCGAAACTCCTGGAGTTTCGAATGGAGCGGTCAGCAGTCAGCTATCAGCGTTCAGCATGAAGCCGGTTTACCGTTTACCGAAAGAAATGTCGGATAACGGTTAACGGATAACGGATAACAAGCATGCTGACAGCTTTATATCTCAGCTTTCGGCACCACCACAATGCCGGAGGGATCGACAAAATAACGCCGGCGATCTTGTTCCATATCATAACCTATACGCGTGCCCGGGGGCAGAGTAACATTCTTATCGACAATCGTCCTTTTTATCATTACGTCTTCCATCAGGGTAACGTGATCGAATATAATGGAGTCTTCAACTACACACCGGCTGCCCACAAAAACGTGTCTCCCCACAATTGAATTTCTTATCTCGCCGCCGCTTATGATGGTTCCGCCGGCGATCAGGGAATCTCTGACCATAGCTTCCCGGCCATACTGGTCGTAGATAAGCTTTACCGGCGGTGTGGCGTAGCTGGCGGTTCTAAGCGGCCATCGCCGGTTATAAAGATTAAAAGACGGCACAGGGGTTGTAAGGTCCATGTTGGCCTCGTAGTAGGCCTTAATGGTTCCTATATCCCGCCAATAAATATTTTCTCCATTATTAAGGGCTCCGGGGATTCTATTTATTCGAAAATCATAGGCAAAAACTCGCCTTTTCTGGAATAAAATAGGGATAATCTCACCCGCCAGATCATATTTGCCGCTTGATTCAACATCCTTTTTCAATGTTTCACAAAGCACTGTGGTATTAAACAGGTAATTACCCATGGAAACCAGGGCCGTATCCGGCCTTCCGGGAATAGGATGCGGGTTTTCCGGTTTTTCCTCGTAACCGATGATCTGCCAGTTATCGTCAACCTGTATGACTCCGAAAGGGTGGCTTTCCTCTATAGGCAAAGGTATGGCGGCAACCGTCACCTCTGCTTCTTTTTCCCGGTGGTATTGCAGCATTTGCCTGATATCCATACGGTAGATATGGTCGGCGTTGAATATGGCCACCACTTCAGGATAAATTTTCTCGATGAGGTGCAGGTTCTGATATACCGCATCCGCTGTCCCCCGGTAGCAGTCTTCATCGGTGCGCATTTGGGCCGGCGCCGGCATAATGAAAAAGTCACTGACAGCGCTCCCTATCGTCCATCCGTTTCGTAAGTGCTCCATGAGCGACTGACACTTAAATTGCATCAGCACATAGATGGAGTAGATGCCAGAATTAATGAAATTGCTGAGCACAAAGTCAATAATTCTATATTTCCCGCCAAAAGGAACGCTGGGCTTGGCGCGTTGCCGGGTGAGAGGGGAAAGTCTTCTGCCTAAGCCTCCCGCCAGTATGATGCCTAATACTTTAATCGGCATAAACCCCTTTCAGGTCTTTAAGTGTCGGACGATTAATCTCTCTAAACTCCGGGAGGAAAATTCCCGGCCGGAGGGCGGCATATTAGTTTTCGGGATTTCGGCGCGGGCGCTCTGGCGATGTCCGCCGGCCGAGCCCATGGCGCCAAAGACCTGCATGGCCAAGTTACCCGCATTTTTCCGGTATCCGTCAGAGCGAAAAATTACTATGAACTTTTCTCCGCAGAAACCCGAAACAATGCTCCAGCCAATCTCATACACACGCATAAAATAATCGGCCAGAAGCACCAGGATATCCGGATGCTCCACTTTTCCTAGATGGCAGTAAATACGTTTTCGGGAATAACGCATTTTATCTAAAGCCAGCCTGAAATATGCCAGGTCGCTTAGTTTAATATCGGAAGATTCGATCTTTCGGATAAGCGCTTGGTTTACCTGGTCAAAGAGACGGGTAAAGGCCGCGATGTCCTGACTCGTAGCCCGTTTGGTAAAGTTTTCCGTATCCACCTTTATAGCATGGAAAAGGGCTGTAGCTATGCGTACCGAGGGTTTGATACGTGCGGCGCGCAGATATTCGAACATGATGGAGGCCGTGGCCCCATATTCCGGCCTTATATCAACCCAGGAGGCATTGACCGGGCCAACGGCAGGGTGGTGGTCGATCACCGCGTCATAGTCAATATGGGCAAAGTCCGGATTGTGGTAAGGCTGTGAATCAAGCATTATTTTGCGGGTAAAGGTCTCGGGCGCCAGCGTCTGCAGGCGTTGCAGGGGGACATTGAGGAGCCTCACCATAGCCAGATTGTCAAGGCGTTTGATTTCGTTGTTGTGGGCTATGGTCACACCCTGTACGCGTCTCCACAGAAGCCTTTTCATAGCCAGGGCGCTGGCTATGGAGTCCGGATCGGCGCTAATGACGATGAGTACGCGGTCAGTCTTGTCGAAAATTTTCACGAGATTTTGCAGCCGCTCTACTAAAGGATTTTTGTTTTTTGAGTGTGTGACTTTAGTTTTTGTTAAAGGCATATCTTCAGACCTGTACACTGCGCATGAATTGAGCGGTTTCTTCCGGTATGGCGGTATTGATGTATATGCCGGTTCCCATCTCAAAACCGGCTGCGGTAGTCAGGCGGGGCCGGATCTGCAGATGCCAGTGGAAGTAATCCTCGTGCTCATCCTTTACCGGCGCGGTATGTATTATGTAATTAAAATCCGGGTTATGCAGGCCGATGTATTGTTTTTTAAGAACTGTCTTCAGTATAACGGCAAAGGCCTTGGCATCCTCCATAGTGATAAGGCCAAACGAGGCGCTGTGTTCCTTGGGCATAATCCAGGTCTCGAAGGGCACCTGGGAGGCAAAGGGGTGGACAGCGATAAATTTATCGGTCTCCAATATCACCCGTTCGCCGCCCTGCTTTTCTTCCCGGATTATATCACAATAAACACACTTGCCGGTGTCATCGTAATAATATGCGGCGCGGTCAAACCGGATGCGGATATCCGTCGGTACAATGGGTGTGGCCACTAACTGGGAGTGTGGATGTTCAAGGGAGGTCCCGGCGGAAAGGCCATGATTTTTAAAGATGATGATAAATTTGCAGCGGGGGTCGATGTGCAGTATCTGATAACGTTCCAGGTAGGCCAGAACAACCTCTTGCACATGCCAATCATCCATCAGGAATAGGTGCTCGTTATGTTTATTGGATTCGATAATGACCTCATGGTGGCCTACGGCATCCATACGATGAAAGAAGTTGACCCCGTCATGCTGCCGCTCTAAATCTCCTTCAGAGACAAAGGCGGCAAATTTATTGGGAACCGTCCGTACCCACCACCCCGGGCCATTGGCCTGACCTCCCCTTCGATAAGCCAGGGTCTCCGGCGGGGTAAGGTGTTCGTTGCCCTCACAGAAAGGGCATGCTGTCAGATAGGGTTCTGTGGACATGGCGGGCTTGACCTGGATGAAGTTATGCGGACGCCTCGAACGTTCCTTGGCTATAACCACCCAGAAACGTGTGGCCGGATTTTGTCTTAGCTCTGGCAATTATTTCCCCGCCTTGCCTTTGTTATTATTTAGTATGGGACCATTAGGCACAAGCAAGCTCCTCTATCCGCTAAATTGTAACAAAACGATCGAGGCAAGTCAAAGCAAAAGACCCGCCGGGTCCAGGACTTCCCCGGATATGTACCTTGATCCACCGTAGGATGTCGCCCTTTTGGTTTTATGTTTCTATGAGAGTCCGCTCAAATCCTCCGGCAACCGGGGCCGCTCAGGTTGCTGCGACCGCCTGTCTCGGGGATTACCTGTATCTGTGTGTTTATGCGCTCCTTAAGCGCCGTGACATGCGATATCACGCCGATTAACTTGCCGTCCTGCTGTAATCCCGCAAGAGTCTCCAGGGCTGTTTCAAGTGCATCTTCATCGAGGGTCCCAAACCCTTCATCAAGGAAGAGTGAGTCAACCCGCACATTTCTGCTTGCCATATGAGAAAGGCCGAGCGCCAGGGCAAGGCTCACAATAAAGCTTTCACCGCCGGAGAGATTTTTCGTGGAACGGATCTCACCCGCCTGGTAATTGTCGATAACATTCAATTCCAGCGGTTGTGATGTATCGCGTACGAGCAGGTAACGATCCGACATCTTCCTGAGCCGGCGGTTGGCATGCGCCGTCATCATCTCGAACGTCAGACCCTGTGCAAAGTTCCGGAATTTCTTTCCGTCGGCTGAGCCGATGAGTTGATGCAGGTCATCCCAGCGTGCGCATTCCTTTTTCCGGGTTTCAATGTTCTTTATGCGTTCCTGCTGCTTTTCCTTTAGTTTTTTATTTTCACTCAAGATCCTTATGATTCCGCCAATATCAAGGCTTATCTTTTTAAGGTCTGAATCACAGGCGCTTATGTTTTCTTTAAGCGTTTCTATGGATTGATCCGTCAGATTCTTCTCTCTCTCGGATGCAAGCGTCTCCGACCTGTCCTTCCGGCGGGTATCAAGCTCTGTTTTTTCCTTGATCAGGGAGTTCTTTTTGTCAGCGAGGATTTCCCGTTCTTCCTCCGTCAGGCGTGATGACAGGTAGTCTGCCTCGTCTTCAAATCCCGCCGTTTTGATCCGCTCCATCAGTTTCGGTTCAGCCTGCGCCAGTTCCTTTGCCCGATTTCCTATTTTTACTTTCAATAAATCTATTTTCTCTTTCAGGGCGCTGATCTCTTTTTCAATTTGCCCATATTCTTCGCGTGCTTTTTCAAAAACCTTACCCGCCTTATCCACGACGTCCGCCAGATGTTTTTCCTCTTTGTCAGCGTTCTTTTCTCCGAAAAGTTCCCGGCGTGCACCGCTCAGGGATTCATACTCTATCTTCAGATCGTCATAATCTTTACGTCTTGCCGCCAGATCTGCATCGAGGTTATCCAGCAGGGCATTGTATTTCTCGATATCGGCTTTCAGTTCATCGATCTTTTTCTCCTGAACGGTTTTTTCAGCCTCTTTTGTCTGCCAGATATCTTTGCGTCCGGTCAGGTCTTTCAATAGGGCGTCGAGACTGTCTAACGGAATCCGGCTGATCCCGAATGGTACGACATCCGCAAGGGCGGCAGCACGGACCTTATCAGTCTCCTCCTCCAGAGCGGCGCGATCTTTGATCAGCCGCTCATGCTCACGACCGGCCGTCTCCAGGTTGTGTCTGGCCTCCTGTAAAGCCTTATCTAAGTTGCCAAACTTCTCCCTTATTTTTTCCAGGGCAGTTTGCGCTGACTTCTCCTTTTTGCCATTCTCTTCGGCGATGGCGATAATGCCGGATGTTTTGGCAATTTTCGCCTGTACGTCGGCAATCTCTTTGTGAATCTTCCCGGCGCGATCCAACCGTGAAACCTCTATTTTCAGACTCAACAGGGCGTCGGCGCACTGTTTTTCGTCGGCGTCCAGCGTCGCATTCTTCTCTGCCATCTCTTTTTCAGTATGCTGGATTTCAGTTGCGGTTCGAACCCGGTCGGCTTCCAGCTTGTTCAGATGACGAGACACCTTTTTGAATTCATCCTTCGTTTTTTGAAGATCCGCCTCCGCCTCGTTCAAAACCGGGACATTCCCCTTCGCATAGGGGTGCTCCGTAGCGCCGCACAACGGGCAAGGTTTGCCGTCTTCAAGTTGTTTCCTTTCTTCCT